>DKVI01000117.1:0-18874 GCA_002491115.1 Lachnospiraceae bacterium UBA7182
AAACCTTCGTGAAACAACCCTAGCGTCGGTTCCTTTTTGGTAGACATCGTTTTCCATCGGTGGTATAATTCCATTGGCAGGATTTTTCATGCCACGGACAGAAAGTATTGCAGGAAAAGGAGAGGAATATGTTTACTGTTATATTTATAATAGCCTTAGTATGGCTGGTCTGGAAAATCATAGTGTTGGGGCTCAGGGCGACATGGGGAGTTGCAAAGCTGGTATGTACAGTTTTGCTCCTGCCCGGCTTTTTGATCCTTCTTGTATGCGCAGGACTTATGTATATCGCGATGCCGCTTCTGATTATTGCCGGAGTTTTTGCAATGATCCGCGGGATGCTCACAAAATAGGCCGAAACGGCCTGTTTTTGTGGGTCGTTATTTTACTATAGATATTGAAATTTTTCGATATCCATGATAGAGTATGGAGTAAGGAGAGTGGAATTATATGACAGATGAATATATGCGTGTTTTCCGCGCGTTTACGGACAAAAACCGGATTCAGATATTAGAACTGTTGTGCGGCGGGGAGCAGTGTGCGTGCGTTTTGCTGGAGGATTTAAAGATCAGTCAGCCGACCTTGTCCCACCATATGAAGATTCTCTGCAATTCAGGGATTGTCACCTGCCGGCGTGTCGGCCCATGGAACTATTATTCGATCAATACGGATGGCTGCAGTTACGCCAGTCGTCTTTTGGAGATCGTTGCGCAGAAGAAACTTGGCACGACATTAAAAATCATGGCGTTTTTATACCGTCCTTTGTACTTATGCAAAGGGCGGCATAAAGAACATAAAAAAGCTGCATCCGTATGCTGCTGCTGCGAGGCGGCAAGGCAGAAGGAATGCGGCGGAACTATAACAGGGGGTATTTTAAAATGAAACAAAACACAAAGTACATGGTGACCAGCGGTTTTCTGGGAGCCGGGAAGACCACATCCATGATTGCGTTCGCGCAGTCCGTCAACAGGCGTTACGGAAAAGCGGCAATCCTTGCCAATGATCTGGGGGCAAGCAACATCGTGGACGCCGATTATACGGCGACTACGGATGTTCTCACGACCAGTATCACAGGAAACTGCATCTGCTACCAGCATGAGAACCTGGTAGACAAGCTGCACCAGCTGAAAGCAGAGGGTGCGATGGTGATCTTCTCGGATATTCCAGGCTGCGGCATCGGCGCGCTTGACAATGTATATCTGGAACTGGAAAAGCGCGAGCCTGGAGAATTTGACCTGATGCCGTTTACCTGCATCGTTGACCCGGAACATTTAAGGATGATCATGCCGGAGAAGGCAAACCTTCATCTTCCTTCCGAAATGTGCTTTCTTCTCGATGCCCAGATGGCGGAAGCAGATCTTATTGTGCTGAACAAAACAGACCTGCTGGACCAGAATGAACGGGACAGACGCATGGCGTTTATCCATACGGCTTATCCGGACGTCCCTGTGATGGCCATGTCCGCACGGACCGGCGAAGGTGTCGATGAAGTGGTCGATTACCTGATGACCCACAAAGCCCCGGCCAGACATAAGGAAATCGGTTATGGCTCAGAAGCGTTTATTGCAGCCGAAAACCTGTTGAGCTGGTATAACCGCCGGGTTTTCCTGGAAGAAAAAGAAGACAAAAACGTAGATTTTAACAAAGTAATCGGAGATATCTTTGAAGGTATCCGGGAAGGGCTTAAACAACATGAAGATAATGTGCCTCATCTGAAAGCATTCGCTTCCGGCACGGACGGCGACTTCTTTAAGGCGAGCCTTCTTGGCATAGACTATGAGACGGAGTACGCCAGAAAACTGGCCCATTCCTACAGCGCGCTCTCCGTCGTTATAAATGCCAGGGCGGCTGCGGATTCTCAGGTGATGGCCGATATTGTTGAAAAGGCTTTAGACCAGGTGGAGGAAAAATACAACCTGAAAGCACGCACATTTTTCATAGAAACCTTTGGGATGACAGAAGAAGGAAAAGGCAACGGGGGGCGTGCTTCCAGATATTAACTGGCGCGGATGACTCCGCATCCGATTTTTTCTCCGGAATTGCCGGAAGGCTGACTGGTAAAATCGTCTGCCATGCTGTGAATCACGACAGATCTTCCCAGAATGTTATCCACAAAGAACCGCTTGTCATAAAATACCAGATAAGCATACCCCTGATTGCCCAAAAGAGGGGGCAGATCTCCGGCGTGTTGGGGATGCAGTGTTTTTCCGGGATTGTAGTGATTGCCTGTCTGATCAAAAGGTTTGGTGCAGTTGCCGGATTCATGGATATGCATACCAAAAAAGCTGCTGGAACCCGGCGTGCCGGCATGGGGAAGCCCGAAGATTTCGGCTTCGACCAGAACCCCGCCGTAAGAAGTCTGATAAAATTTTACAGAACCTCCAAGCTGGGGCTGTGAATCATTTCCTGTGATCCATGCAACTGCGGCGGGACTGGTATGTGTCAGAAGATACTGAAAATGAGAAGCAGGAGTAGGTTGATACATAAAGCTACCTCTTAGTTTCCTTTCTATATCATATGCGGAAAATACCCGCAGGTTATCATACGGCGAAGAAATCCACGAGAATCGGTTTCTTCGCCGTTTTTATGAATTGTAAGAGAATCGTAAGTTTTATCTCTTAAAATCGACGGATATTTTTGTTATGATAATCATAACAGCACCGTAACTGCAAAGGTGCCAGGCAGTTAAGATGCGAAAGAATGACAGGGAGAAAGAATATGGAGGATATACAGACAATCCTTGTGGCGGATGACGACAAGGAGATCGTAAGAGTTTTAAGCCGGCTTTTGGAACTGGAAGGATACAGAGCGATTCCTGCTTATAATGGGATGGAGGCTTTGGAGCGCCTGATGGAAGAGACGATACACCTGATTCTTCTGGATGTGATGATGCCCAGGCTGGACGGCCTTTCCACGCTGATGGAGGTCAGAAGAAAGAAAAATATCCCGGTTATCATCCTGTCGGCAAAGACGGAGGAAAGCGACAAAGTACTGGGGTTATCCATGGGCGCTGACGACTATGTGGCGAAACCTTTTCAGACGGCTGAACTGATGGCGCGAATCCGCTCACAGCTTCGGCGTTATATGACGCTGGGAGATGTAAACAGGCAGGAAAGCCGGGACAGCCGAATCTGCACCGGCGGGCTTATACTGGACCTGAACGGAAAAGAACTTTTTGTAGACGGGGAGAAAGTAAAACTTACGGCTACGGAGTATAAGATCACAGAGTTTCTGATGCACCATTTAGGACAGGTATTTTCTGCGGAGGAAATCTACTCCAGCGTCTGGAATGAAGAAGCCTATGCGGTGGAAAATACAGTTATGGTACATATCCGGCGGATACGGGAAAAGATAGAGATCGATACAAAAAATCCAAAATATTTAAAGGTGGTGTGGGGCATTGGATACAAGATGGAAAAGATTTAGATACGGAACGGAGGATACGAATCCGTCCTGGAGCTTTTATGGAGTGGTTATATGTCTGAGCTTTACTCTGATTTTCTGCGGCGCGGCAGGCGACAACGACTACTGGTGGATCGTAGGCTGCGGGTTTACCATACTTTCTGTCATGTTCCTGGCATATCTGAATATTCAGATGGGAAACGGAAAGGACGATCCGGTTCCCATCAGGCTGCTGGATGGGAAATGGCCGGATTTATGGCTTGCGCTGTTTTTATGCGGGGTGTATCTGAACCGGCATCTGCTGTGGAGCAGATATAACATGGCGGTAAACCGGGTCTTTGACCGGATCGGGTTTATGGATGAATTTTTTGTTCTGTTCCTGTTTCTCTTCTTTTCCACCGTATCGGTAGCTGCGGCCGTTGTCTTTCTGGTTATGTCCCTGACCCGGCATCTGTATAAAAACAAATGGATGAAAACCTTGTTTTTTTACCGCCTGTCAGGAAGACTTAAAAGGGAAAGAAGAAAGTTTTATGAAGCACAGGCAAGTCTGACGTCGCAGGGAAAAGCCGTCAGGATATGGAGGCGCAGGCGCCTTTGCTTTTTGTGCCTGCGGTTCGCGCTGGCTTCCATTGTGCTTCTGTATGCAGGGGCTGTCTATGGAGAGGAAGATATGGCATTTCTTCTGTTTGCAGCCGCGGCGGTGTTTTTTGCAGCCGATGTCCGGTCTGTCATGCGCACAGCCAGGGAGATCGGAGTGCTGGTAAGCGAGATTCAGGAGCTGTCAGAAGATGACTGCCAGACCAAAGAGCCCGTTCTGCCTCCAAATTCTCTGTTCCGCACTTCTGAGGAAGAGCTGCTGACCATTCAAAAGGTTAAAAAAGAGAGCGTGGAGAAGCAGCTTCAAAGCGAGCGGATGAAAGTGGATCTGATTACGAACGTATCCCACGATCTGAAGACGCCGCTGACTGCCATGGTGGGCTGTATCGACCTTCTGGCCAAGACAGATGGTCTTCCTCAGGAGGCGAAAGATTATGTGGCGCTGTTGTCGGTGAAGGCAGTGCGGCTTCGGGAGATGATCCAGGATGTATTTGATATGGCGAAAGCCACCAGCGGCGGCCAGGATCTGCATATGGAGCGTCTGGATATGGTGCGTCTGCTCCGCCAGACAGCGGCCGACATGCAGGAACGCATGGACGCGTCGGGGCTTATTTTCCGTATGAAGCTGGGCAAAGAAGAGCTTCTTTTTATGGGAGACGGAAAGAAACTTTACAGAGTCTATCAGAACTTGCTGGAAAATACGCTGAAATACTCCATGGCAGGCAGCAGGGTCTATATAGAAGCGGGAGAAAAGGACGGTAAAGTCCTGGCTTCCATCAAAAACACGTCGGATTGTGAGATGGAGTTTGACGCGGACGAGGTTGTGGAGCGCTTTACAAGGGGTGATAAAAGCCGGAGTACTGAGGGGAATGGACTGGGACTTGCCATCGCGCAGAGTTTTACCGTTGCCTGCGGCGGGGAATTTAAGGTGACGGTGGACGGGGATCTTTTTAAAGTGGAGACGGCATTTCGACTGGTAAATGTTTAAAAGTGAAGTTATTAAGCCCGGTGAAGATGCTTTCAAGCGCGGTACTTTCTAAAAGGAAGCGGAACCTGAGCGCTTCCCGTCCGATCACCCTGCACAGGTTTGCCATTGCTCCCGCAAAGTCTTCGGATTCCACGTCTTTTAATGTGACAGAGATGACTGGAAATTTTCCCATATAGGTTTCACAGAGTTCTTTTTCCTCCGCGACAGCAAGACCGTCAAAGAGTTTCGTGTCGCAGCCATAGGAGAAGAAGTATTTGAGCATACTCATGTTCAGAGATTTCCCAAACCGCCTGGGGCGTGTAAAGAGGTTCACTTCTCCCAGTTATGCAGAAGTTCTGTGATTTTTGCAGAGGAAAGAACGACGACAAAAGCTATTACAAAAAGGAATATCTCCCGCGCTTGCGCTCCGCCTGTTTTATGCTATTCCTTAAAGGTTCCGGCAGTACAAGAGAAGAAAGCCCGTTTCCGAACAGGGCTTCCTCCCCGATACTGATCAGGGCGTCGGGAAAGGTAAAGAAAGTCAGGTTCTTACAGCGGAAAAAAGCCGGTCTTCGATCAGGCAGGGACACCCGCTCCAGGCGGTAATCCTCCCTGAACGTATCGGCAGGGATCTCGGTGATCCTGTCAGAGAGAGACTTCCCTGAGCTTCCCGCATCTTGCAAATACGCCTGTTTTAAATGTATAAAGGCTGCCAGTCATGACGACATACTCTAAAGCCGTGCAGTTTTGAAACGCGTTCGCGCCAGGAACATGCAGGCTTTTTGGCAGCGTAAGCCTACAAATAATATTGGAATTTGAAAAGGCGTCGTGCGAGACGGTGGATGTACCCCCGGTATGGTCAGATCGGCCGTCGAAAAATCCGCAGCATTTTTTCGTGTGATTGTTGTCTTTAAGGAAATGGAAGAACCAGATTCCTGCATCAAAACAAGTTCCCTTTCACATAAGCCCGTGATGGAGACTATTATAAAGGGAATATCGTCAAAAATCAAGTCGATCCGGAATAAAAAGGTTGGAAGACAAGTTGTTGACACACGCTTTTTTTCCGCGTTGTCTTTAAGGCCGCACAGAACAGGTACAGGGTATTCCTGATGTCCGGAAAAATTTAAATTTCGTCACTTTTCACAAGAATTGAGGCAGGAAGAAGACCGAACAGCAACAATCTGCAAGAGGTATTACAAATAGGAATAGGAAGAATGTTGACATTTTCCATAGACAGGTATATCATTCTTTACATAAAAACCAAAAACGCAGGAAGCGGAAACGACAATCTTTGTCACAAAACTGAATAGCGAAGAGGGCGGAATAATGCCGGATGAAAAGATCGAGTGATCCGGCAGTGAGGAAGCAGGGTGAAAGTCCCCATACAGCAGCGGTACTGTAAGCGTGAGGCCGTTCCAAAACACAGCATAGGCTGTGCGGGCAGAAAAGCCATCCACTGTGGATTTCCATGGGAAGGTAGGAAACGGACGCAGGAAACAGAGATGTTTCTATAACGCAAGTCAGGATATTCAATTTCGTCCAGGCAATTGCAGGGTGTGCCCCTAAGCGGCCAGGTGTATAAAAACGCATACACAAAGTCTCTGGAATTTGTCACAGAAGCTTCGTGTATGCGTTTTTCTTATGGACAGGATAATAATAGACCAGAAGGCCTGTTATTATAACGGTTCTGCTTTTGGAAGGATCGAATAGCAGAGCCGGGCAGTACCCGTTGCCGGAGGTGGCTCCGATTTGCGGCGGCGGCTGAGGAGTTTTATGAGGAAGGAGGATTAACGAAGATGAGGAACAGATTTATTTGAGAAGGGGGAGAATATCCCCGATAGAAGGAGTTTGTTTCAAGTTACAATCTCCGGCAAGCCGGAGAAAACGCACAGCGGCGGACAAAAAGCCGGCATGAATGGCTGTGCGGAGAAAAAAATTAGAAAAAGGAGACTAATTGCATGAAAAAGAGAATTATTTCAACAATGTTGGCATTAACTATGGTTGCATCTATGAGCATCCCGACCTTTGCGGCTACTACAGACCCGAACTTTACGACGGCACCTGGAACAGCGTTTTCTACACCGGTCACAGCGGGTAACAGTGTAACACTTAAAGTGGGCCCCGCGAATGACAGATATGTATTCTCCGGATATACGAGCAAAACAGATGCGGAGACCAAGACTCTGTTTCTTCCGATCGAATATGGTGACGATATTATAAACAAGCCAGTTGTTACAGGCGCAACGGAGATTACATCTGTGACTCCCAGCGTATGGGCAAGCAATGTGGAAGTAACTGCAAAAAGCGGTACATACGGACCAGCCAGTTTCACGGCATACAATGATGCTGTGGGCGAAAGCGCTTATGTAGATATGACCGTATATGTTGAAGCAGACGCGGCTACGGATGTGGCGGATGCTGAAAAGGTTAAAGTTATAGTACATAATGCAAGTACCCGGGGCGTTGCAATGAATGAGGACAAAGAAAATCTGACAGTTAAGCCGGCCGAAGACAGCGCTAATAATCCTTTTAAAGATTCTGCTGGCGCGGCACAGTCTTATCCGACGGCTGCGGATGCGTTATATAGTCTGATGGATGCAGGAGCGGTTTCCTTTACACAGTCGGGTGGCTACGTTAGTGAGATTACGGACAGTAAAGGCAATAAACTTGAGCCGTATACAAGCCCTGATTGGACTTATTATGGATGGAACTATTGTATAATCCGGAATAAAGAGATTGTTCCTGAAACCGAAGTTATGAGCGCGTCTGTAGTGCCGGTACAAGAAGGGGATACGGTGTGCTGGGCATATGGAACGACAGACGAAGCTAATATTTATTTTGAATCTTTGAAATAAACTGTTATTATCACAAAAATAGGGAAGGCTTTAAAACCTTCCCTATTTTTGAGAAGAAGGGGGATATAGATGAGAATAAAGTTAAAAATTTGTAGTCTGTTATGGGGCTTCCTGTATTTATTTTGTCTCTTTGATTTGGTATCTAATGCAGAGCAGACCGAAGGTCAGGTGGTAAAGCTTCAGTATAATAATGCAATACAAATACAGAACGAAGAGGGAACTGAAGTTTCCATAAATGTAGACGGTGAGGGGAATAAGACATTTTCGGCTGAACCGGGAATTTACCGGTATACATGCGGAAATGGTGCGGACGGTTTTTTTGAGATAACAGAGAAGACCAGTGAGATTGATCTGAGAGAAGTGTCTTTTAATACGGTAAAGCCGTATGTATGGAATGTCACAAACCCGGGATACATTCAGGTGTTTGACGAAAAGAAAGAAAGGGAATTTCACCATACAGCAGGCAGTGAGTGGGAGTTTGTCCTTCCACGCCAGGGAGGGGACAGCTATTACAATTTTACATATACGCCATATGATGAGAAGTATCTTCCTGTTGACGGGCATTTTTATGTTTATCGGGATACTTATTTTGAAGCATTAAATCTTTCGGATAGCGGAAGAATTCCTTATCTGCAGAAAAAATATGTTAATATAAGGGTACCGAAGGATACAGAAGTACTGACGACCTGGCAGTTGAAATTTTATACGGCGCGTAATTATCAGACATATGAATATACAGTAGACGGAGATTACTGGATTTACGAAAACGTCCCCATGGAATTTACTTTTATGTTTCGCAAAGAAGGATATGTAACAAGATATTCTGACGACCTGGAATCAATAGGGACGTGGGATGCAGACCATAAAGTAATCACCATAGAAGAATTAAAAGAAAATCCTCATCAGATTATCCGGGATATAGGGGATACAGGATATTTTTCCAGTATGATGACGAACCTTCCGGAAGACAGTGTAATCAACCTGGAAGTCGGAGAATATTTTGACCTGGTTCCCCTGCGCGCGTGGCAGGCGGTTTCCAGTATCGGAGGGAACGATTATAATGATCCAGGATGGCATTATGAGGTCGTAAAAGGCGGAGCGAATATAGTATCTGTAGAGCAGACAAAAGACGATGAGATCGGGCAGTTTGGCCGGATAAAAGCGCTTAAAGCAGGGTCGGCAGTAGTTGCCTTCTGGTATGACGCCATGGAAACTGCATCCAGCAGCGATAATGATAAGAATGGTTTACATACATTTGGCGCCTTATGGCCGGAATTGACAGGAGTCGCGATAGTCAATGTGACAGAAGCCGGCCAGGAGGTTTCGGGAGTAAAAATTACAACGAACATAGATATAACAGAAGGAAGAACTCTTTATTATCTGAAGAGCATAACAGATGCCCAGGGTGTTAAAACGATAATAGCGGATGAAACCGGAAGTGAAGCAACGGCAAAGTATACCTTTACTCCCACGGCGGAGGATACAGAAGGAAATGCGTTGCCTATTACTAGCGTAAAGGTAAACAAGATACAGCTTAAAGCTGAGGATGGTAAATTAAATTCTATTACTAATAATGATTATCTGATCGATAGTAGAAAAACAAATTGGAAAAATGTGGTATCAAATGGAGATGGGAGTTATACATTATCCCTTCCGGAGGGACGGAATGTTATAAAAGTTTCATACCTAAAAAATGTGGCATACCATGTTATATTTGTGCGGGGAATTGATGTTGTGGTTGATAACTTATACAACAAAGGAAATCCCCTGGCGGTTGGAGATACTGCCAGAATTCAGTTGAAAGGACTGATACCGCCCATATTTAAAATGGGAGCCATTTACAATCCCAGCGGTATTGCTTATGAGTGTAAAGCAAATGGGAAAGACTTTAGCGCAGGGTTTGGACAGTACATGGAAGAAGTCAGCTTTAACCTGCCGATGACAGAAGAAGATGAAGGAACCTATGTATTCAGCAAAGGTTCTATTACAGGCGCGTCCTGGGGGGCGACAAGCGAGCTTCACCGCCTTTTGACAAGAAACTCTATGGCAGGTTATTGGAGCGGCGGGGATAATCCCATGATTGACTATGGAAAGCTGGCGGATATGCCAGAATTTTCCTTTGAAGTATTGCCGCAGGAAGATGAAGAGGAAAACAAAGCCCGTACGGCAGGGATGCTAAAAGGGTTGCGCATAATGCCTTTTAATTCAGAGGAAGCTTCTATATACAAAGCTTTCTGGCATACAAATTATGGCAGTGTTCCACAGAACCGAACTGATACAATAGCTGAGGGCAGTAGTGGGACATATCCATATATTTATGTTGGCGCCTACCCTTTAAATGATCCGGAAAATGTAAAATTACTGGTAAGGTATTGGTCGGAAGACAATCCTTCGATCTATGGAGTCAGGCAAATACCGGTTGCAGAGATTAAATCAATCCATAAGGAAAACGATGCGCTTACGGCGGTTCCAATTGTAGAGACGAAATACATTGATGAAGATACGTCAATAAATATAGAAGTCATTGTGGTGCCAAAAGACGGAGATCCAATGACCTATGCTTATCATATAGATATGACGAGTTCTGCGAGAATAGGGCTTGCAGATCTGGAACTTACAGCTACAAAGGGAAGCGGTGTACTGGGCAGGAACGATGGAATTCTGGAAACAAAAAAAACATTTTCCTATAAACCTGAAGGAAGTGAGGAAGAAGTAACACAAACGTTTGGCTATGGATATATAGGGACACAGACAGAATTCAGCACATCTGTTCCCAATGAGACAGACAGGATTGATTTGACATATTCGTTGAACTATCCTCGTTTTAAACAAATCAAAGTGAGGAATAGAACAACTGCGGAAGAAGTTGTTACGGATTATAACAGTGAAATTAACTATGACAGTTTTAATACCACTATCAGCTTAAATGAAGGCATTAATTCAGTGGAAATAGAATGTATACCTTATGAGACAGGCTATTCTCAGAAAACTGCTGTATATAAGGTGGATATCGTCCGCCGTCCGGCTAAAAAGCAGATTTCATTTTCTGTCTTAGATGGAGAGACATTACTGGATCAGGCTTCTGTTACTGTGCTTCAGAACGGAAAGAAGCAGAAAGCGAATGAAACAGATGCTTATACTTTCGCATTGGAGGATGGAAACTATACTTATTATGTATCGAGACCGGGATACGAGGTTATTTCCGCAGATTTTAACGTAAACAGTCAGGAAGGAACGAGGACAATTCTGGTTCCTGGTGACAGACAGGCATGGAGAAAACTGGAACTTTCAGAAGGGGAAGTTACTGTGCGGATTGCAGGGCAGCAGGATGTGTATTGTCCAACCAGGAAAGTTAGAATTGAATCGCCGGAGGAGATGTTGGATCTGGCAAAGAAAAGCTATGTACAATATAACCATGGCGGTTATACCGTGCTGCATGCTTTAATAGATGCCTGCAATGAGAAAAAGCTGAGCTTTAATTGTAGGAATGGTATCTTAATTCCAAGAAGTACAATAGATAGTGAAAGCCTTGGAGCAAATACGGGATGGGTGTGCGAGGTAAATGGAAGTGTTATTACTTCAGAAGAAATTGCAAATACTTTAGTTAAAGCAGACGACAAAATTGAATATTACTATAACTCCGACTATGTAAATATGCTGCGGGCATGGCTCACACCGGAGAGAGGCGAGATGGAGCGCAGGAACGGGGAATCCGTTACTCTGACTTTGTACGGGAAAAAACCGGGAGAGCCGGACGATAAGGCAAAAGTATTGTCGGATATCAGAATCTATGAAGGAAATAAACTGATTGCTACAACCAATAATGACGGGCAGGCAGTCATCTCATCAGATATGTTTTCCACTTTAGGCAGTCACTATTTGACTGCACGGAAAGAAGAAGAAGGGAAGAATATACTGACCGCCACGTTAAGTATGATAACCCTTTTGCAGGACAGCGGCTATGAAGCTGTACCCGGCAAAGTGACGGTATCTTTCCGATTGATTGGGGATACAAAACACGGAGGGGAAAATCCGTCAGAACACAAATATACTACATGGATAAAGACTCAGGAACACACGTTTGAGGTAGAGGATATTAATGCTCCTTCTGTAACAGTGGGGATGGTTTTGAAGAAAGCATTGGAAGAAGCTAATCTTACCTGTGTGGGATTGGAAGATAACTATATTAAATCCATCACAGCCCCTGCAACATGCGGAGACTTTTCGCTGGAAGAATTTTCAAATGGGAAAAATTCCGGATGGATGTATACAATAAATGGGGTGCATCCGGGAATAGGTGTGAATGAGCAGTATGTAGAACCGGGTGATGAGATCATATTCCATTACATAGACGATTATAAGACTGAAGAAGCCGACAGGCTGGATGGTGATGGCGGCGGCAATGCGTCCACCTGGAACAAGTGGCTGGAAGCAGAGGATGAGACGCCGGGGGCCAGGGAAAAAGCACAGGTTATGGCAGGCCATATCCTGGAAGCAGGGTCGGCTGATGCGGTCATGCTGGAACAGGAAGAAATGATCCGGCGGGCGCGGGAAGAGTATGACGCCCTGAGCCGTGAAGAAAAGAGTTATGTATCAGAGGAAGCATACACGCTTCTCATTGACGCGGAGCGTATCATACAGATTCTGAAGGATTCCAAAGCGGAGGCAGCGGCGATTACAGAGCTGATCCAGTCGCTTCCGGGTGAGATTCAGACACTTCAGGATAAGATCAGTGCGGATACAACACAGACTGACGCAGAAGAGACGGATACACAGGCGGAAGTTAAGAGCGGCAGTACAGGTTCATCCCTGAATGCGAAAGCTTCCGGGTATACAGCCGTTCCCGGACGCGCGGCGCTTTCCGTTCAGTCAGCGGCGTCCAGGAACGCTTACCGGAACATGAGGACTTACCGGAATACGGACGCGTACCATGCTTACGGTTCTTTCAGGACCATGAGTGTATCTGCGCCGGTAACGGTTCCGGATAACGGGGAAGCTTCCGATGGAACGGACGGTTCCAAAGAGTCCGGAAGCTCCGACGGAAACGATGACGGCGGTGACCCTGACGGCGCCGGCGAGGCCGACGAACCCGGAAACTCTGACGCGTCCGAAGATACAGACGGATCAGAGGACAAAACGGATACAGACATTGTAAAAGAAACGCCTGACCGGGAAGAGACCACTGGCAAAACAGATAACGCGGAAGCGGATATGCAGACGGAAGACGAGATCTTCGCGGCTATCAAAGCGGTCCATGAGAAAGTAACAGAAGCAAGGCTTCGTTATAACAGGCTGAACGGGATCGCAAAGCGCCTGATCGCGGAGGATACATTGCAGACTCTGGTTACTGCGGAGACTGAGCTGCAGGCGCTGATGGAGAAGCAGGGCGCGGATGCAAGGATCTTAAAAGAAGAGATCGCGGCGCTGCCTGACCTTGATTCGCTGACGCCGGATGATGCGGATGCGGTAGACGCAGTGGAAAAAGCGGTTCTTCACTATACTGCATGGAAGGATGTGGATACAAAGCTTACTTCAGAGGAGATCGCGCGGTGCGAAGCGGCGAAAGCGGCCATCGAGAAGCTTAGAAACGACGAAAAAGATAAAGAAGCGGCCAGAGAAGTGGAAGCAGTCTTAAGCACACTGCCCCAGGCAGAGACGCCCCTCCTTTCCTGGAAAGGGCAGGCGGAAGCGGCAAGAAAAGCTTATGACGGCCTGACCGCCGACCAGCAGAAATGGGTTCCGTCAGAGCTTGTGGAACGCCTGACAGCCCTGGAAGCGAAGCTGAACGAACTGGAAACACAGGCAAAAGAAGCGAAAGCGCTGTTGGAAGCGCTGCCGCCGGCAGACCAGGTAACGCTGGAACATGCACAGCAGATCGAAGCGGCCAAAGCGGCTTACGACGCTCTGAGTACGGACCAGAGACAGCTTATAAAGAAAGACCTGTCCGAACGGCTGACGGAAGTAACGGCAGTACTGAATAACCTGAACATGGAAGAAGCAGGGAAGGTCCTTGACCTGATCCATGCCCTTCCCAAAGCAGAAGCCCTTACCCTTAGCCACAGGGAAGCGCTGGAAGCGGCCAGGAAAGCGTACGACGCTTTAAGCGAAGCGCAGAAAACCATTTTCGCGCAGGATGCGGAAGGCTTAAAGACACTGGAAGCGCTGGAAGCGAAGATGATTGTCTTAAAAGAGATGGATTATAAGTTCATCGACCGGATCGTCGGCCTTGGGGTCGGGCAGAAAGCTGTGATGACTGTTACCAAAGGAAATGATCCGCAGGCCGTGGCGGTCACATTGACTTCCCTTAACCCGGAAGTGGCGACGGTGGACGAATCTGGCACGGTGACAGGCGTCGCGGAAGGCCAGGCGAAGATCAAAGCGACTGTCCCGGCGGACGGGGCGGAGATCATCGGGACCGTGAACGTATATCCGGAAGCGCCCGTACGGATTCAAAGAGGCGCGGAGACGCTGAAAGTCGGCGAGACCGACCGGATCACCGTAACGTATGTGCCGGAAACCATGGGTACAGGCGCGACGGTGGGATATGTATCCTCCAATGAGGAACTTTTGACCGTAGACGCGGACGGCGTGGTGACGGCAGTCGGTTACGCCGAAAACAACGCGGTGACTGTCAGCACAGTCGTCACGCTGGCGGACGATACGAGGATCAGGGAGACATTCGGGTATACCGTCCTTCCGAAAGACCCGGACAATCCGGATAATCCGGATAACCCTGACAACCCGGATAACCCTGACAATCCGGACGATCCGGGGAAAGATACCGTTGTCCTGTACGCGGTCAGAGGGCTTGATACGGTTTTGAGCGATGTAAAACTTCCGGAAGGTTTTACATGGATCAGCGATGAGACGACGGAATTAGACCAGTTCTCCGGCAGGGAGACCCGGTTCTCGGCCAAAGACGCGGCCGGAAACGAGATGACCGTCCGGGTAAGGACAGCATCCTTCACGGCATCGTTTACGAAGCTTCCGGAAAAGATCGGCACAGGTCTGGAAGCATCCGACATACAGGCGTCTTACCAGGTGAAAGGTGTCAGCGAAGAAGAGCTGGCAAAGATTCTGGCAGACAGGAACCTGCACCTGGCCTGGGCGTTCACAGGCACGCCGGCGGGCAAAGCCGAGATCAGCGAGGTTGACGAAACCGCGGGCACGGCGAAGATCAGGGGCATAAGCCCGGCGTCCATGACCGTCAAAGCGACATTGAACGCGGGAGGCTCACCTCTTGCAGAAGACAGCCGGAAAGTAACCGTCGTGGATATGAAAGGCCAGGCGGCGGCGCAGGTGGATATCCGCCTGACCGTGGACGGGGAGGGAGTTAAGCCCGAAGACGGCGTCCATGTACTGGATCTGGAAGAGAAGGACAAAGAATGGATACTGGAGAACCGGACGGAACCCGCCGGTACGAAGATCACATATAAATCCAGCGACCCGTCTGTCATTAAAATCGGGCAGACGACAGGTACGAACACATCCGTCCGCATCCTGAAGTCCGGCTATGCGATCGTGACAGCCACGGCAAATGACGCGTTAAAGTCCACGCAGGAGATCCGCATCCGCGTGACCGACCGGACAGAAGCCGGCATTCGTCTAAGCAGCGACCGTATGACCATCAACCTGCAAAAAGGCGGAGAGACACTGAACGTATACAACGCTTTCCGCGGCAGGCTGACCAAAGCAGAGATTAGCGATGCAGATTTTATTGCGGAAGTTGCAGGCGACGAGACCGTGCGTGTATCTGTAAGAGACGGCGTGACAGCTTCAAAGGCGAGAACTGTTACCATAAAGGTAACGGTGGAAGGTGAAGGCGTCTCCCATGAGAAGCCATTTGACTTAAAGATTGCGGTTGTCGATCAGAAGCCGTCCGTCACCGTAAGACAGCTTACGAGCGCGGATCCGTTTGCGGGAAAAGACGCGAAGTTTGCCATCGGCGCTTCCGGCGAGACGATAAAAGCAGTCCTGTTCGGGACGACAGCAGAACTGGAAGAGTCGGGTACAGAGGACGGCGTATGGATACTGCCTGCAAAATACCTGACAGACGGAACCAACAAGGGAACCTTCACCATCCGCCTGGACGGCTATAAGGACGCGGCAGAAAAGAAAAACGTCACCGTGAAGACAGAATCCCCGGCGCTTACGCTCAGCGCGTCATCGGGTGTTGTCTACACCAGAGGAACGGACGTGGCCTCCGGAACGATGCAGGTCAGAATCCTGGATAAGAAGACCAAAGCAGGTTACGACTTATCCGGTCTGGAAGCAGGAGCGCTTACGGTAGACGCAGGCTATCAGGCAGAAGTGACGGACGAAGAAAACGGCCTGATTGAGATCACGGCGGACAATGCGCCGGCCGGCAGGAGCCAGAAGATTACGCTTACCCTTACGGGCGCAAACGATTCCAGGAAGACGCTGGGCTTTACCGTAAAGAAAGCGGATATTGGAAAAGCTGCCCTGCAGTTGGAAAGCAGGAGTCTTACTCTCTATGATTACGGCGATCTGGGAGATACGGAGACCGTATATCAGGTATATACGGGGCTTACGCTTAAAGGCTGCGGCGCACTGCCCAAAGACGTGGCGGAAAGCCTGGAGATTACGAACGCGGACGGTTCTGACAACGAGTATACAGGCTATGACCAGAAGACAGGACAGATCGCGGTGAAGGTAAAAGGAGGTACGATCACAGGAACACAAAACGAGAAAGTCAGCGTGACGCTCCCGAGGGATGCCTTCGGAGCAGACGATAACGGCAATCCATGGCTGAGTAAAGACCTGAAAGTCCAGCTGAAACTGAAACTGGTGCAGACAGAAGTGAGCGCAAAGAACCTGATTAAAAAGGTGGCGGCGAAAGGAAAGATCGACGTCCTTGACCGCAGCGCATCCGGTCTGACCCTGACACCGTCCTTCAAAAACCTGACCACAGGCGCGAAGGTGACGGGCGTGAGGCTGACAGGGAGCGATGCCCACCTCTTCAGGATCGCGGAGCAGAAGGAAAACGGAGTTGTCCTTGTACAGGTAAGGCCGGGCGTGAACGTAGTAACGAAAAAAGCGTACCGTTTCGGCGCAGCATATACCATCGTAAGCGGCGGACAGACCGTTACAGTCGCTACGGATAACGCGAAAGACAATAAGCCGTACCTGAAGGTGAAGCTGACCCAGGGCAAAGTAAAGGCGGCGGCAAACGGTTCCGGAACCTTTGACAATGCCGGAGGAAGCGCTCCTCTTACCTTCGTACTTACGAACCGCTCAGGTCAGAGGCTTAACGTGGATACGGAGCGGGTGGAACTTACGAACTTTACGAAAGATTTCGGGTATGACGCGCAAAATGGCGTCCTTACCTACCACCCATCAGGCCAGACGGCCAGCGGCAAAAGTTACACGCTGAAATTTAAGGTCTATACCGGGGAAGGCGGCAGCAATGAGAAGCCGGTTACCGTGAAATACAAGGTAAAGATCGCGAAATAACCAAATAGAAACAGCAGTGAAAGACTGCCCTGTCGGCGCGCAGGCGCCGGCGGGCAGCTTTTGCCATGGATAGGGGTAAAGCCCTGTCTGCAGGCGTCAGGAGGGGGATTTTGAAGAAAAAAAGAAGAGAAAAAAAGGGTAAACATGTATTTTCTGCGGCGGTTCTTGTATGCTGCATACTGCTTCTGGCCGGGACTGTCTCGTCTGCCGCCATGGCAGGAGGCGTGGAAGCCGCCGAAGGGCAGGAAGAAGATGCCGGCGCGGCGGACCGGGAAGCCGCAGAAAAAGTGCAGGAGATGATCCTTAACCTTCCGGGGGAGGATTATCTGACGCCGCAGGATCAGGCCGCGGTGGAGGCGGCAGGAGAAGCGTATAACGCCCTGACGGATACCCAGAAAGCGCTGGTCAGTAAGGATCTGCTGGATACGTTAGAGAAGCTGGAAGAGAAACTCCTTGCCCGGGAGGACGATTCTGTGACCCTGACCTGCAAAAACTATCCGGTCAGCGTAACCGGCAAAGGGCTTGCGGGGCTGACCCTGAAAGTGGAAGCGCTGGGGGCCTCGGACAGCGACGTGGAGAAGATGCGGAAGAAATACACGAAGACCCGGGCGCTGATCCGCCTGTACCGGGTCCGCCTGTATGAGGGGGACAAATCCGTGCAGCCTTCCCAGGAAATATCCATGGCCGTCCGGGTAGGGACGTCCTACGACGGGAATACGTTAAACGTCCTGCACATGAAGGACGGTTCGGTCAGCACCCTGTCCGGGAAGGCGTCCGGGGGCGTCCTGACGGTGAAGACGGAGACGCTGGGGAAATTTGCGGTGGCGGTGAACGCCTCCACGGTCAGTGACAGCGCCGTAGCCGCCGGTTCCGGCAAAGGGGAAGACAGTAAAAACAAGGCGCCGTCTTCCGGGAACACGTCCGGAAACGGAAGCAGCACAGGCGGGACAGGAAACGCGTCCGGGTCCGGCGGGGAAGGCGGTGCGTCCGCGGATTCGGACGGGGCCGGTTCTTCCGGGGAAAACGGCGCGTCCGGTACATCTGCATCCGGTAAGGCAGGCACGTCCGGGCGGGCGGGTACGTCTTCGTCCGGCACGTCCCGGACAGGCAGTCCGGGCCGTGCGCAGGACGCCCCGGTGGAGGAAACGGACGGCACAGAAGATGACAGTGAAGTCTTAAAGGACAAAGCGGAGCCTGAACTTCTGGCAGAGAAAGACGCGGAAGCGCTGCCTGCCGCCGCGCCGGAACCGGCAGCCGGCGTCCGGGCGTCTGCTGCTGCGGTATCAGAAAGCAGCCCTTACGGAACGGTCCGGATCATAGGCCTGTCTGCCGCGGTGACCGTACTTGCTGCCGCTACTGTTTTTATACTGTATCGAAAAAAGAAAAAGGGGGAACGGGAACATGAAAAAGAGAATCTGTAGCCTGTGTCTGGCCGCCGCGGTCGTGTCTGCCTCCCTGCCGCCTGTCTGTGCAGGCGCGGCGGAGACTTCCGTGCCGCAGCAGCCCGGTGGAGACAGCATTTCTGCGCCGCAGCAGCCCGGTGGAGACAGCATTTCCATGCCGCAGCAGCCCGGGGAGGACG
>DKVI01000117.1:19202-70360 GCA_002491115.1 Lachnospiraceae bacterium UBA7182
GTGCCGCAGCAGCCCGGGGAGGACAGTATTTCCGTGCCGCAGCAGCCCGGAGCAGATGGCGCGGAAGATGAAAACCCGGCGCCCGCGCCGTCAGGCGGGGAGGATGCCGGGAATGAGAATCCTTTCCCCGGACTGCCTGCCAGGGAAGAGCCGGGAGACGATACAGGGGAGGCTCTCCCGGAATGGAATCTGGTGGTTCCGGATCTGTTTACGGAGCAGGAGGAGGAGACACTTCCCCAGTGGGAAGAAAGCTTCGCCCTCTACGCCGCCCAGTCCCCTGCCGACTGGGATACGATGGTGGACAGGACGCTGGAATGGATGAGGGGCGGGGATGACCGTGTGCTGGATGAGGCGTTTCTGAAGGGTGTGAGCAGCACCAATACCGACTGGTACGCGTTTTCCATGGGGCGCCTGGGCATCGCGGACGATTATGAAGCTTTCCTGTCGGCGGCAGACGCCTATGTAACCCGGATGTACGCCGACGACCCGCGCTACGGCCTTTCCAGAGATAAAGCCACCGAGTGGCACCGGCTGACCGTGGCGGTGCAGGCGGCGGGCGGTGATCCCACCTCCGTGGGCGGGCAGGACCTGATTGCCGACGGCGTCTATTCCTGTAAGATCGGCGCGCCCTGGACCCAGGGGATCAACGGCGCCATCTGGGCTTTGCTGGCGGTAGATACCGGCGGCTATGAGATTCCCCCGGGGGCTTCGTATACCCGGGAGGGTCTGATTGCGTACCTGTTGGATAACCAGAAGCTCAAAGGCGGCTGGAACCTGGACGAAGGGGAGTTCGGCACCGCGGACCTGGACATCACAGGCATGGCGGTCCAGTCCCTTGCGCCGTACTACGCGGGAAATAAAGACGTAAAGTCAGCCGTGGATAAGGCGCTCCGCATCCTGCGTCAGCGGGTGGCGGACTCCAAAGACGGGGACCTGGGCGGCTGCAGCGAAGCCACGGCCCAGGCCGTCGTAGCGTTCTGCGCCATGGGGATCGATCCGAATACGGTGGTCTCGGATACCGGCAAAAGCCTCATGGACGGCCTGGCAAAATACTATGTACCGTCCACGGGCGGCTTCGGGCATGACTCGAATCTGGAAGCCAACGGGCTTGCCACCGGCCAGGCGCTCTATGCCGTTGCCGCGTATAAACTATACCAACAGGGCGTCTCCTTATATGATTTCCGTGCGCCCTCCGATACCGCGCGGTACAGGGCGCTGGCGGATGACGGCAGAACCTATACGGCCAGGGCGGGAGAGGACGAAAGTCTTTTTATCGGAGAAGGGGTGAAGGAACTTACTTTCATAAGCCTGCCTCTGGGTAATTATGACGCGGCAGTCCTGACGGTGGAAAAAAGGGACGGACAGCAGACCGCGGAAGAAAAGAAAACATATTATACGTCCTACCGCCGCCAGGACGGGAGCATTCCTGTAGAGGGAATGGTTCCTGTGGAAGACGGAAGCGTAATTAAGATCGCGGTGACACGTCAGGACGGGACGCAGGAGACGTGGAATCTGACGGTAAAGGTCGGGGAGAACGCGGCGGTAAACGCGGTCATTGCCCAGATTGAAGAGCTGCCCCTGCCGGAAGACCTGGCCCTGTCGGACGCCCCTGCTGTGGAGGCGGCAAAGGCCGTTTATGACAGCCTGCTTCCCGAGGAACAGGAGCAGGTGACCAATAGAGAGAAGCTTTTATCTTTACTGGAACGCTTACAGGTGCTTGATAAGGAGGAACAGGAGAAGACAGAAGCCGCCAGGCGTGACCTGGAGCAGGCTGCCTTATCCCTTAAGGAGCCGGTGAATGTGGCGGACGAGACGCTGATCCGCCAGTATCTGCAGGATCTGGAAGGCCTGGGAGAATGGGAACAGAAAGAGACCGTCAAGGGGATACTGGAAGATTTCCTTCAGAAGATCCTGGACAGAAAAGCGCTGGTTGACCGGTTAAACCAGGATATCTGGGACCAGATCGACCCCAGGAACATAAGCCAGAAGGACGAAGAGACCGTTAAGTCCCTGTTTGATCGGTACAAATCTCTGTCATTACATAAGGAAGAAGAGGCGCTCCTTACGAACCTTGCCGACTTAAAAGACGCCCGGGGAATCGTGCATGCACTGGGAAATGGGATGATCCCCGCGAAAGTATTTAAAAACCTCATGTCCACCAAAGGCGTATTTACTTATGAGGGCGTCCTTTCGGACGGCACGGGCTATACGCTAAGCTATGACGGAAGAAGCGTGGCGTCGGCGCAGGATGTGGACGCCCGGGTGTATGTAACGGAAGGCAAAGGCATGGTGTCGGGCGCGAAAGCCCAGGTGGAGTTTGCCCAGCCCGGCAGTTTAAACGGGCCTGCCACCCTGACTGTGAAAAGCGGTTTAAAGGACGGCAGTTACAAGCTGTACTGGCTGGACCCCGATGAGGTAAACATCAAAAGCGCGAAGACGGCGGAAGTGTCGGGAAACAGCATGACTCTTACCGCCTCCACAGGCGGGCGCTACTGGCTGTCCACAGGGACCGTCCGCCTGGACGGAAACAAAGCAGACGGAAGCGTGTCCAGAGCGTTTTTAGGAAGCAGCGGCAGTTCTTCTACGTCCAAAGCCACCACAGCGCCTAAAACCACTGTCCGGTCCGGGAATACAGCGAATCCTTCCGCCCGGACAGAGTCGGGAAGCGCCCGGACAGGGAAGAAGAGCGCTTCCGCATCCGGAACCGGAAGCATATCAAAGACACAGACGGTCAAAGAGGCGGGCCTTATGTCCGAAGCCGAGTTAAAGGTCGTCAAAGGAAAAGATCGGAACCTGGCGTCCTCCGGGCGGCTTACGGATGCCGTCACTTACACGGTGACCATCCACGGACAGGATGTGGAGCATACGAAGGATTTCTACTGCACGCTTCTGGCGGACTGTGAACACAGCGGGGATATCACCGCGCTGGCGGAAGACCCGCTGATCTTAAGCATGGAACATATGGGTGTATTTCCCGGAAAGATGCTCTTTTCCCTGGATACGAACCTTACGGACGGGACGACGCTTTTATTCAGATATGACCCGGAAAAAAGGGAAGCGGCATATGTAAAGAAGCTGACCGTAAAAGACGGCCTGGTGGAATTTACCCTGGATACCGGCGGCGACTATTTTATCGCGAAGCGGGCGCTGGCAGGTTCTCTTAATGATCACACAGACCGCAGGCGGGGAAGCTTATCCGACGGGGAGGATGCGCCGGGGCAGGAAGGGGGAGCCGCAGGCGGCATGGAACCGGTGAACGTATCAAACCTGTCAGCTTCGTCCGGGATGCAGACAGGGATGCCGCCGTTGGCCTGGTATCTCATGGGCCTTTTGACCTCGCTTCTTACCGCCGGCGCGGGAGCCGCGGGGGGCATCCTGTTCTATAAGAAAAAAATGAAACTTCAATCGAGGTGGGAAAATGAAAAATTATAAAAAAAATCATCTGATGCAGGCTGTATCCTTATTGCTGGCCTGCGCCATGGTGCTTACGGGCTGCCAGGCGGCGGCAGTAAAGGAAGAACAGGCGTCCAGGGAAGAACAGCCTGCGCAGGAAACACAAAAGGAACAGGCGCCGGAAGAAGAACCGGCGTACATAGACGCGGATTATATAGACGAGAATTACGGCGGCGGGGAAGAAGAAGATTTAAGTAAATACCGCTCAGGCGGCACAGGCGCGGGAAGTACGGCGCCCGATGTGCCTTTATCCGGCGGTGACGGAAGCCTTTCGGAGGAAGACGGCGCCCAGGACGGACAAAACAGCCAGAACGGGCAGAGCGGGGAAGGGGCCAGCGAGGAGAATTATTACACGGACCCCATTCCTGAAGGAAAACCGGAACCGGTGGAACCCCAGGATGAGGACGTGAATGAAAACCGCCCCTTGACCTGTTCCCTCTTTGTGGAGTGTTCCACGATTCTGGACAATATGGGCGACCTGACAGAAGGGAAGGAAGATCTGGTTCCCTCCGACGGCGTGATCTACGGCCCCTGTGATGTGACGTTCTATGACGGCGAGTCCGTATACGACCTGCTCCTTCGGGAGATGCAGGACAACCGGATTCATATGGAGTCGGAGTTTACCCCCATGTACAACAGCGCCTACGTCCAGGGCATCAACAACCTCTACGAAAAGGACTGCGGCCGCTGGTCGGGCTGGATGTACAACGTAAACGGCTGGTACCCCAACTACGGATGCAGCCGCTACCAGATTAAAGAGGGGGACGTCATCGAGTGGCGCTACACCTGTGACCTGGGCCGCGACCTGGGGCGCGACATGTCCGAGTATGAGTAGGGGAAGGACCGGGCTATGGGTCATTTCGCAGGTTACCATCCGTTTGTAAACCTTGTATATTTTGTGATCGTCATCGGGATCTCCATGTTTTTTATGCATCCGGTGTTTCTGGTATTGTCCCTCGGGGGCGGGATTGCCTATTCTTTTTATCTGAAAGGCGCAAAGACGGCGAAGGTATTCCTGCGGGGGATGATGCCGGTGTGCCTGCTGATGGCGGCCATTAACCCCCTTTTTAACCATGAGGGGGCCACCATGCTTTTTTATCTGAAAAACGGCAATCCCATTACGCTGGAATCCATCGTCTACGGATGGGGGTCCGGGATGATGATGGCGGGGATCGTCTTATGGTTTTCGGTGTTTAACGAGGTGATGACTTCTGATAAGCTGATGTACTTATTCGGTAAGGCGCTGCCGGCCTTTTCCCTGATGCTTTCCATGTCCCTCCGCTTCGTCCCCCGCTTTACGGAGCAGATTAAGAAAGTGTCCCAGGCCCAGCAGTGCATCGGGAGAAACATCACCAGCGGGACGGTTCCCGAACGCGCGGGGCATGGGATGAAGATCTTGTCCATCACCACCACCTGGGCTTTGGAAAACTCCGTGGAGACGGCGGATTCCATGAAGTCCAGGGCCTATGGGCTTCGGGGGCGGACGAATTTTTCCATCTACCGGTTCGACAAAAGGGACCGGGGGCTTATGGCGCTTCTTTTGGGCAGTGCGGCGGTCCTTTTGTCCTGTATCAGAAGCCGGACTTTGTCGGTTCTGTATTTCCCGGTGTTTACCATGAATGTGACGTCGCCCGTGGCGGTGTTGTCTTATGTCCTGTATGGGCTTTTATGCGCCCTGCCGGTCATCTTGAATGTTTTGGAGGATATCAAATGGCGCTCTTTGAGATCAGGCATCTGACGTTTTACTACCCGGACAGCGAAGCTCCGGCTTTAAAAGACGTAAACCTTTCCGTGGAGGAAGGGGAGTTTCTGGTGGTCTGCGGCAAATCCGGCTGCGGCAAATCCACGCTCCTTCGGCATTTCAAGACGGCCATGGCGCCCTACGGGAAGCGGGAGGGGGAGCTTATATTCGACGGAAGAAGGCTTACCGAAGTTTCCGTAAGGGAACAGGGCGCGCGGATCGGGTATGTACTCCAGAGCCCGGATAACCAGATCGTCACGGACAAGGTCTGGCATGAACTGGCTTTCGGGCTGGAGAACCTGGGTTATGAGACGGGGGTCATACGCCTCCGGGTGGCGGAGATGGCGAGCTTTTTCGGGATACAGACCTGGTTTATGAAGAAAGTGGACGAACTGTCAGGCGGACAGAAACAGTTGTTGAACCTGGCGGCGGTGATGGCCATGCAGCCGGACCTTCTGGTGCTGGATGAGCCGACTTCGCAGCTTGATCCTCTGGCGGCGGGGGATTTCCTGGCGACCCTTCGGAAGATCAACGCGGAGCTGGGAACGACCATCGTGCTGATCGAACACCGGCTGGAGGAAGTGCTGGCCTGCGCGGACCAGGTGCTGGTGATGGAAGACGGCGCGGTTCTGGCGTCCGCTCCGCCCCGGGACCTGGCGGGCCTGATCCGGGGGAACGATATGTTCCGCGCCATGCCCGCGCCCATGCGGATCTTCGACGCGCTGAAAGGGACGGGGAAATGCCCGGTGACGGTGCGGGAAGGAAGAGAGTGGCTGGGGGGACTGCGAAGGACGGGCGGTGCGGATCCCGGAGAGGCTCTGACAGCGCCGTCCGCACCGGAAAAAAGCGCCCTGCCGGGCCGGTCAGGGCAGGCCGGGGGGAAAAGCGTCATGTCGGGCGGGGCAGACCCGGCAGGGCAGACCGGCAGGAAATCGGCCGAAAAGCCCGTGATCGAGCTTCGTGATATCTGGTTTCGCTATGAAAAGGACCTGCCGGATGTGGTGCGGGATCTGAATATGCAGGTAAAAAAGGGGGAACTGTTCTGCCTGCTGGGCGGAAACGGCACCGGGAAGACCACCACCTTAAACCTGATCGGACGGATCAGAAAGCCTTACCGGGGGAAGATTCTGATAGAGGGCAGAGAGATCGGCAACTATAAAGAATCTGAGCTTTACGGCGCTCTTCTGGGAATCCTGCCCCAGAATCCTCAATGCCTGTTTGTGAAGGATACGGTGGAGGAAGATCTGTGGGAGATGGTGGGAAAGAAGCACGATACAGGACGGATGGATACGGTCATTGACCAGACGGAGATCCGGCATCTTTTAAAATCCCACCCTTATGACCTGTCAGGCGGGGAACAGCAGCGGGCGGCGCTGGCGAAAGTACTTTTGCTGGACCCGGGGATTATCCTTCTGGACGAGCCGACGAAAGGAATGGACGGTTTCTATAAACAGAAACTGGCCGGCATTTTAAAGGGGCTGACCCGGGAGGGAAGGACGATCCTGATGGTTTCCCATGATATTGAGTTCTGCGCGGAGTTCGGGGATACCTGCGCCATGTTTTTCCACGGCAGTGTGGCGGCCAGCCGTCCGGCCAGGGAATTTTTCATGGGGAACAGCTTTTACACCACCGCCGCCAACCGCATGGCGCGCCGGTGGTATCCGGACGTGGTGACCGTGGGGGATGTGGTGCAGAGGTGGAAAGACGCGGACGGGGCGCCGGGTTCGGCGGGCATGAATCCGGAGGCGGACAAGGAGTCGGGATCGGCGGACGGGAGGTACGGTGTATGACGGGGAAAGATTTTGCGGGGCAGCCTTCTGCGGGTAAGCGTTTCAGGCGCCTGGAAGCTTCCGACAGTTATCAGGCCCGGGGGATGGATACCCAGGCGATGATCCCGGTTCTTGCCATGGGGGCGGAGCTTATTTCCATGCTGTGTTTTGGCTGGGTCAGCGTGCCGGAGCTTAAGTTTTCCCCCTACCCCATGACGGAGAAGCTCTGGAGACTGGAAAAGATGGCGGAGGGAATCGAGTGGAACTATCAGACGCCTCTGTCCATGACAGAAGCCGCCGGTGTGACTGCCGGTTTCCTGCGGGCAGGGATGGCAGCCGGTTTTCTTTTGGGCGTCTCTTTTATCATCTACGCGTACCGGAAGAAAATAAAAGCCGCCAATTTAGGACGCCTGGCTTTTTTATGGAACGCGTTCATGTGCCTGGCCGCTTTTGCCTGGGTGCTGGATACCAACATGGCCTTAAACCTGTGGGAAGGCCGGAACAATACGTTTAAAACCCTCACCGTCTACAGCCATGTGCAGCTGACGGCGGCGGCTTATGTGCAGATTGTGATCGCGTTATTTCTTCTGCCGTCCATCGGGACGCTTCTGGATACCCGGAAGGAATACGCGGCGGAATACTACCAGGCGCGGGATCAGGCGGCGGACCGGGGGATCGGGAAGCGGACCATGCTTTCTGTCGTACTGATCCTGACTGCGATCCCGGCGGTGATCCTGTTCGGTATCTTTTTTCTCAATGACAGAAGCGATTATTTTATCTCTGTGTGTGTGGTGATTTTATCCATGATCCCGTTTTTCATGGTATTTGAGGACCGCAGGCCCCAGGCGCGGGAAGTGGTGGTGATCGCGGTGATGGCAGGCCTGGGTGTGGCGGGGCGGATGGCGTTTTTTATGCTGCCCCAGTTTAAGCCCATGGCGGCCATCGTCATTATCACGGGCGTCAGCCTGGGCGCGGAGGCAGGTTTCCTGTCCGGGGCGCTGGCAGGCTTTGTGTCCAATTTTTTCTTTGGACAGGGTCCCTGGACTCCCTGGCAGATGTTCGCTCTGGGGATCATCGGTTTTCTGTCGGGGCTTTTGTTCCGCAGAAAGCGGGGAAAGTGGAAATATTTCCGGCTGTGGCTCTGTATGTACGGGGGCGTATCGGTCCTAGTGATCTACGGGCTGATTATGGACACTCAGGGTATCCTTCTAAGCCTTGGCAGCGCAAACAAAGCGCTTATATTATCCGTCTATGTAAGCGGCTTCCCCATGAACCTGATCCACGGGACGGCGACGGTGATCTTCCTGGCGGTCCTTGGGGAACCGATGATGAAAAAGCTGGACCGGATCAAGAAAAAGTACGGGATTCTGGAGCCGTGACCGTTTCTGATTGATACAATACGAAGTTTTTTGTTGTATTTATGCACAAACTGTCATATACTTATTGTAATAGTCTATCGTTTTCCCGGATGCGGGAAGGCGGAGGCTGCGAGAATGTGACAGGAGGATGACTGTGGTGCAAAAAACGATGAAAAAGATGGCAGGCGAGATCGCGCAGTTTCAAAGTGAACTTAAAAGGCAGGCACCAAAGCAAACCGGTCAGAAGATAAGCAGAAAGGAATTTACGCTGCTTTTAAGCGGGATTTCAACCTGCAGGAAAGCGCCGGGGATCTTGGGACATATGGGATATGAGAGCCTGTATCACTGTATCAACGAGGATGCCGCGGAACAGACACGAAAGCATCTTGCGGATTTGTACAATATATATGACAGGAAATCTCTGGAAAATGCGCTGGTAAAAGAATTTTCGGACGGCAATCGATATGAATATTTTATGACTTTCTGGTCGGGAGCGCCTGTTTTTGATCCGGTGGAATTACAGCCGGAGGCAAGGGAAGTATTTCTGGAAGGAATGGATCTGGCCAGGCCTTTTTATCCGCTTGTAAAGGAAAAAGGATTTTATGCCTGGGACATCAATGAAAAAATCGGGCTTTGCAGGAAAGCGGCTGCTTGTGGGATTCTTACGGATCAGGAGTTCTGGGAGATCACGGACCCGTGGGTCCGCCAGGCGCAGGCATTCTATCATTCCTGGCAGGAGTATGCCGTAAGCTGCCTGTGCGGAGCCGTATATTTTATGCGTAGTCCGGACACGAAAGAACTGGAAGGTTTCCTGCATCTGAATATGAAGCTGATGCGTCAGCTGCTTTTTGATGACGGCGCATGGAACAAAAATTCCTGGTACGTGCCAGAGGAAAGGGAGTGGGCGGAGCTTTTTGACCCGAACACACACTGTCTTGCCACGAAGAAAGTGCTGGAGGAAGAACGCATCGGATATATGTATAAAGAGACGCCTGCGGAAGATTTTCCGGACTGCGGATGGCGTTTTCTCACCGGGGATGAGCCGGAGGAATACATAGCGGACCCGGAGAATATTTCAATCATGGCTTTCAGTGATCTGTGTAATATTGATCCGACGATCCTGGCTTATTTCAATGCGGAATACGGGCGGGAGTTTGAACGATCGGAGGACGGATGGACAGAAGTATAAAGACAGGAGACGGCGGTTGGCCGTCTCCTGTTTGGGTATTCAGGACTTATTTATCATGGATTTCGCTGTGCAGCGTCTGCAGGGATTTCAGCGGGCTGTTTCCGTGTTCTTTTACATAATGGATGCCGCTGGCGGTAGCTTTGGCTGCGGCCAAAGTGGTCATATAGGGGACTTTCGCCTTGATGGCCGCTTTGCGCAGATAGCTGTCATCGTGGACGCTGTCTTTGCCGGACGGCGAGTTGATGATCAGCTGGATGTCTCCGTTGGTAATCATGTCCAGTATATTGGGTCTGCCTTCATAAAGTTTTTTTACTTTGCGTGCAGGTATACCGGCTGCATGGATCAGGTCATAGGTAGAACCGGTGGCGAGGATGTTAAATCCGTCCTCGGCGAAGCTTCTGGCTACCTCCACCACTTCCGGCTTGTCCTTTTTGTTGACGGAGATCAGCACGGTACCTTCTAAAGGAAGTCTGGACTGGGTAGCTTCCTGGGATTTGTAGAACGCTTCTCCGTAGGAGGAGGAAAGCCCTAATACCTCTCCTGTGGAACGCATCTCCGGTCCTAATACCGGGTCTACTTCCTGGAACATATTGAAGGGGAAGACGGCTTCCTTTACGCCGTAGTTGGGGATGTGCTGTTCTTTCAGCTGCGGTACCGGGGACGGTTTGCCTGTCAGTTCCGAGGTGATGATCTCGGTAGCCAGAGGCACCATGCGGATGTTGCAGACCTTGGATACCAGCGGTACGGTTCTGGATGCGCGGGGATTGGCTTCCAGAACATAGACCCTGCCGTTTTCGATGGCATACTGCATATTCATAAGGCCTTTTACATGCATTTCCTCCGCGATCTTTCTTGTGTATTCCTTGATCGTCTCTACATTCTCGTGGGAGATATGGACCGACGGGATGATGCAGGCGGAGTCTCCGGAGTGTACACCCGCAAGTTCGATATGTTCCATGACCGCGGGTACGAAGGCGTGGGCGCCGTCGCTGATGGCGTCCGCTTCACATTCTGTCGCGTGGTTCAGGAAACGGTCAATGAGGATCGGCCTGTCAGGCGTGACGCCTATGGCGGCCCGCATATAGTCTGCCATACTGTGGTCGTCATAGACCACTTCCATACCGCGCCCGCCCAGTACATAGGATGGGCGTACCATGACCGGATAACCGATCTGGGCGGCAATGGTAAGGGCTTCTTCCACTGTGACGGCCATACCGGATTCGGGCATGGGGATGTCAAGCTTCTCCATCATGGCGCGGAACTGGTCTCTGTCTTCCGCCAGGTCGATGACAGACGGCGAGGTTCCCAGGATCTTTACGCCGTTTTTCTCCAGGTCTGCCGCCAGATTCAGTGGCGTCTGGCCGCCGAACTGGGCGATTACGCCTGCGGGTTTTTCTTTTTTATAAATACTTAATACGTCTTCCAGTGTCAGCGGCTCAAAATACAGCTTGTCGGAAGTGTCGTAATCGGTGGACACGGTTTCCGGGTTGCAGTTGACAATGATTGTCTCAAATCCCAGCTTTTTAAGAGCCAAAGCGGCATGGACGCAGCAGTAGTCAAATTCGATTCCCTGGCCGATCCGGTTGGGGCCGCCGCCCAGGATCATGATCTTGGGCTTGTCTGTGCGGACCGGATTGCGGTCGGGGGCATTGTAGGTGGAGTAGTAATAAGCGCTGTCTTTGGTGCCGCTTACATGGATGCCTTCCCAGGCTTCCTCCACGCCCAGCTCGATCCGGCGGCTGCGGACGACGTCTTCCGGCAGATCCAGAAGCTGGCTTATATATTTGTCCGAAAAACCGTCCTTTTTAGCCGTGATCAGAAGTTCGTTTGAAGGGAGCTTGCCTTTGGAAGCCAGGAGCGTTTCTTCTTCCTCCACCAGCTCTTTCATCTGCTCGATAAACCAGGCTTTTACATGGGTGATCTCATGAAGTTCTTCCACGGAAGCGCCTTTTCTGAGGGCTTCATACATAAGGAAGTGACGCTCGCTGGAAGGGGTGATCAGCCTTTGAAGGAGCTGTTCTTTGGTCAGCGTGTCGAAATCTTTTGCGTGTCCTAATCCGTAGCGCCCGGTTTCCAGGCTTCGGATTGCCTTCTGGAACGCTTCTTTGTAAGTCTTTCCGATACTCATAACCTCGCCTACGGCGCGCATCTGAGTACCTAACTTGTCTTCCACGCCTTTGAATTTTTCAAAAGCCCAGCGGGCGAATTTAATGACTACATAGTCCCCGTCCGGCACATATTTATCTAATGTACCGTATTTTCCGCAGGGAATATCTTTTAGAGTCAGGCCGGTGGCAAGCATGGCGGATATCAGGGCAATCGGGAATCCGGTCGCCTTGGAAGCCAGCGCGGAGGAGCGGGACGTACGGGGATTGATTTCAATGACCACGATCCGGTCGGAGACCGGGTCGTGGGCAAACTGCACGTTGGTGCCGCCGATGACCTGTACGGATTCCACGATCTTGTAAGCCTGTTCCTGCAGACGTTTCTGACACTGTTCGGAAATGGTCAGCATGGGTGCGGAGCAGAATGAGTCCCCGGTGTGTACGCCCATGGGGTCAATATTTTCGATAAAGCAGACGGTGATCATGTTGTTGTCTTTGTCACGGACCACTTCCAGTTCCAATTCTTCCCATCCCATGACGGATTCTTCTACCAGTACCTGTCCCACCAGGCTTGCCTGCAGGCCTCTTGCGCAGACGGTCTTTAATTCTTCTTTATTATAGACCAGTCCGCCGCCTGCGCCGCCCATGGTGTAAGCCGGGCGTAAGACGACCGGGTAGCCCAAAGAGTCGGCGATACGAAGGGCGTCATCCACACTGTATGCCACTTCGCTGCGGGCCATTTCGATGCCCAGTGCATTCATGGTATTCTTAAATTCGATCCGGTCTTCTCCCCGTTCAATGGCGTCCACCTGGACGCCGATCACTTTTACGTTGTATTTATCCAGGATACCTGCTTTATAAAGTTCCGCGCAGAGGTTTAAGCCGGACTGTCCGCCCAGATTGGGCAGCAGCGCGTCGGGTTTTTCCTTTGCGATGATCTGTTCTAATCGTTCCACATTCAATGGCTCGATATAAGTGACGTCGGCAGTCTCCGGGTCCGTCATGATAGTGGCCGGGTTGGAATTGACCAGTACGATCTCATACCCAAGCTTCCGAAGTGCTTTGCAGGCCTGGGTGCCCGAGTAGTCAAATTCACAGGCCTGGCCGATAATGATCGGGCCTGACCCGATGATCAGGACTTTGTGGATATCGGTGCGTTGTGGCATAGTTTACTCCTCCTTCTGCTGTAACAAATGATGTTTATTGAATGGTTTCCAGTCTTTTCTGTGCGCCTGCATGTCCCTGTGCGGCGGCTTTTTCATACCAGGCGGCCGCCTGCGTCAGATCCTGGGCTACACCTTCTCCTTTTTCGTAGTAACCTCCCAGGTCGAACTGCGCCTGCGGATCGCCCTGGAGCGCTTTGACATAAGCGTGTTCCAAAGGGATGGTATGTAAATAGTCGGACATTGCCCGGGCGCCGTCCTGCGTCTGTACGTCTGTTGTCTTTGCCGTTTCTGCGCAGGCGGGGGCATCCTGTATCCGTTTTTCCACTTTTTGTTTGGAGAAGCGTTCATATTGGATCTCCACGTCTGTGTCCAGGGAATAATAATTGCCGATCAGATCCTGGCTCATCAGCCATTTTTTCACCAGCTCGGAGATCATGGGAAAGAAATGCAGATATCCGTTGGTATAGGCTTCGCTCAGATAGTCGATCCATTCCTCGGCGGTATCGCCCTGAAAGGGATTCTCTTTGGAAGAGAACCAGTCTTCCAGGCCTTTTTTTAATACGTCAAATTCTTTTTGATTGCTCTGGGCGGAAAAATCGTCTCCCATGTTCTGTTTCAGTTTTTGAAAATAGCGTTCATATTCAGCTTTATATTTTTCGCGGATCGCATGATCGTCCATGGGAATTTCACCAATAACGTAATAGTCCACGGCCAGGACTTTGTTGTGCAGGCGCGTTACCTTTTTGCTGCGTATGGTGAGGAGTTCCAGCAAAGACGCATAGCTGTAGGTGTAATGTACGCTGCCGAAACAGATCGCCAGGCAGCACTGGTTGTTGCACAAAGCGCGCGTCATCAGATTGATCCAGTTGCTGTCGCTGCCGTGGAAAGCAAAATCCAGGTCGATGTAGATATTATAACCGGCACGCATCCAGGACAGGACCAGCGGATATACTTTTTCGCAGTCTCTGTGGGAATAACTGATGAAAGCGTAGCCTTTGTCCTTCTGACATTCGTAGGTTCGCATTTCAGAGGTCATCTCGTCAATGGACATGTCTTTTATATTTTTCATAAATCGGTTCCTTTTTGAGAATGATATTGTTCCGTTCTTTATAATGCCATTTTTTGTGGGTGATTGCAAGAGGGTTTGTGTTATAATGTGAATATTATGGTGAGAAACGTTTTCGGGCTCTGCGGCGCGGGAGGCCGTGGCAGAACCGGTAAAAGCGGAATTTTGACGGAGGTATGGTTATGGTAAGAATACAGCAGTTAAAGATGCCTTTGACGCATACAAAGGAGGAGCTGAGAGATAAGATTTTGAAGATACTGCGGATTCGGGAGGAAGAGCTGATCCGGTATGAGAAGGTGAAGCAGTCTTTGGACGCCAGGGGGAAGGAATTAAAATATGTGTATATCATAGATGCGGAGGTGAAGCGCGAGGGGGCTGTGCTTAAAAGAGGGGGAAAACAGATAGCAAAAGCGCCGGATGTCAGATACCGGTTCCCAAAGCCTCAGGGGAAGAGGATGGAGCATCGGCCGGTGATTGTGGGAACAGGGCCGGCGGGATTATTCTGCGGGCTGATGCTGGCAAGGGCCGGATACGCGCCGGTGCTTCTGGAGCGCGGGCAGTGTGTGGAAAAAAGGGCGCACCTGGTGGAACGGTTCTGGGAGACAGGAATATTGGACACCGGATCGAATGTGCAGTTCGGAGAAGGGGGCGCGGGGACATTTTCCGACGGAAAATTAAACACGCTGGTAAAGGATGTGTCGGGGCGCAACCGGAAAGTACTTGAGATCTTTGTGGAGGCGGGCGCGCCGGAGGAGATTCTGTATGTAAACAGGCCGCATCTGGGTACGGACCTTTTGAAGGGAATCGTGACCCGCATCCGTGAGGAGATCCTGCGGCTGGGAGGAGAAGTACGGTTTGGGTGTCAGGTGACGGATCTGAAGACAGAAGAGGGAGCGGTTACGGGGGTGATTGTGAAAACAGAGGACGGAAAGGAAAACATCCTGGAAACCCGTCTGGTGGTGCTGGCAGTGGGGCACAGCGCCCGGGATACGTTTTCCATGTTAAAGGCGCATCATGTCCTGATGGAGCCGAAATCTTTTGCGGTGGGCGTGCGTATGGAGCATCCCCAGGAGATGATCAACCGGACGCAGTACGGGGAGGATTATCCTTCTTTTCTGCCGTCGGCGGCCTATAAGGTGACAAGGCAGGTGGGCGCGGGACGGGGTGTTTATTCCTTCTGTATGTGTCCGGGCGGGTATGTGGTCAATGCTTCCTCGGAGGAGGGGCTTCTGGCGGTCAACGGGATGAGCTATCAGGCGCGGGACGGGCAGAATGCAAACAGCGCCATGGTCGTGACCGTGACGCCGGCCGATTTCGGCGGGCAGGACGTGCTGGCGGGGGTGGAATTTCAAAGAAAGCTGGAACGGGCGGCTTTTGCGGCAGCGGGCGGGAAGGTTCCGGTGCAGTTATTCGGAGATTTCTGTCAGGGCCGGGTGTCGGCGGCGCTGGGGGATGTGATTCCCTGTATCAAAGGAGCGTATGCACTGTCTAATGTAAGGGAGATCTTTCCGCCGAATCTGTCGGCGGCGCTTACAGAAGGCATCCGCGGGTGCGGGGCCCTGATTGAGGGCTTTGACCGGGCGGATGCAGTCCTCTCGGGTGTGGAGAGCAGGACTTCTTCGCCGGTGCGTATCTTAAGGGGTCCGTCTTTTGAGAGCAGCATTCGGGGACTTTACCCCTGCGGGGAAGGCGCGGGATATGCGGGCGGGATTACTTCCGCCGCAATCGACGGATTAAAGATTGCAGAAGCGATTGCAAAAAAATATTTGCCGTGTTATGATTGATTGAACAGTTTTTTGGAGGTAATGTACATATGCGAAGTTCAAAAAATGGCTGGACCCTTCTGCTGCTTGTTCTGTCAGGAATTGTGCTGGGCGGGTTTGTCGGCAGTCTGGCATCCGGTGTCTCCAGTCTGGAATGGCTGAACTATGGACAGGCATTCGGTCTGGACAATCCGATCGTCCTGTCGCTGGGACTTGTGGTCCTGACTTTTGGACTTACCATTAAGATCACGGTCGCCAGCATCATCGGGATCATCCTTGCGATTTTGATTTATCGCTGGATATAGACCGGAAAAAAAGAAAATACTATGCAGGCAGGATAACTGACGGGGTATCTGGAGGGATGAAACGGAGGTTATCAGTATGAATGAAGAATTTAACAATCTGCCGAAGGAAGAAAGGCCTTATGAAAGGTGCATCCGCCACGGGGCAGAGGGCTTAAGCGACAGAGAGCTTTTAGCGGTGTTTTTAAGAACCGGTGCGAAAGGGCGCACCGTCCTGGAGCTTGCCGGGGATTTACTAAAGCTGGTTCCGGAACGGGAAGGCTTTACAGGGCTTAGAAGGCTCGGTCTTGCGGAACTGTCCGGTGTCAGAGGAATCGGGAAGGTGAAAGCCGTCCAGATTAAATGCATCCTGGAACTTGCCAGGCGGATGGCCAGAGAGGAAGCAGGAAAGGGCATCTATTTTAAAAACCCGGCTTCTGTGGCAGAATACTATATGGAAGATTTAAGGCACGAAGAACAGGAAGTCCTGCTTTTACTGATGCTGAACCAGAAGGGCAGGCTGATCCGGGAGAAATATTTGTTTAAGGGGACCGTGAATGCGTCCATGATATCTCCCAGAGAGATTTTTCTGGAAGCTTTGTCTTCCAGAGCCGTCCAGATCATTTTGCTGCACAATCATCCAAGCGGGGATGCGAGGCCCAGCAGAGAGGATTTAAATGTGACAAAAAGAGTGGGGGAAGCGGGTGCGCTTCTTGGCATTACCCTTACGGACCACATCATTATAGGAGAGAGGTCTTTTGTGAGCCTCCGGGAAAAAAATTACCTGTGATCAACAGAAAAATAAGGAGAAATGTACGATGAATAATCATAGTTTTGGCTGCGATTTCGGATCCTATCATCTGAAAATATATCATAAGGATACGGACGCGTATCTGACCCAGCATAATATGGTAGCGATACAGGACAAAAAAGGAATGCTGGCATACGGAGACGAAGCGTATGCCATGTACGAAAAGGCGCCGTCCAATATTCAGGTGACAAGTCCCATGTCCTATGGGAATCTGGCAAGTATCAGCCATATGCAGACATTTTTAAAGCTTCTGCTTGAAAGTAATACCAAAGGCCAGCTGAAGGGAGCGGACTATTTTGTGGCACTGCCTACCGATATGCAGGAGCGCATTTTTACTACGCTGATCCAGGATTCCACCATGAAGCCCAAAGGCGTATATCTGGTGGATAAGCCGGTGGCGGCCGGGCTGGGACTTGGCATCAATGTAAAAGAAGCCCAGGGCGTTATGATTGTGGATATCGGCGCGGAGACGACGGAGATATCGGTGCTTTCTCTGGGCGGAATCGTGATCAGCCGTCTGATTCAGAACGGCGGACGCTCCATCGACGACGCGATTCAGAGCGCCATCCGTAAGGAATTCAACTTCTTTATCGGAAGTAAGACGGCAGAAGCCATTAAGAAAGGGCTTGCCTGTGCTATCGAGCCGGACGGTTCCTCCATGCAGATCTGCGGACGCAACATGGTCGTGGGACTTCCGCAGATGATGGAGATTACGTCTGAATTTGTATATGAAGCCATCAAAGAGCAGCTTGGCATCATTATGGACGCCGTCAAGACGATCCTGGAGCGTACGCCTCCGGAACTGGGCGTGGACATTATCCAGAACGGCATCTATCTGACGGGCGGTTCGGCAAGGATACGGAACCTTGACCAGCTTTTGCAGCAGAAATCCGGGATTCGCGTGACAGTGGACGAAGAGCCGGAGATGAGCGTTGCAAAAGGGCTGGCGCGGGTGATGGTGGACAGAGACTTCCGTTCCCTTGCGTTTGTCACCAAAGAGCAAAAATATGAATAGCGTCGGGAGCAGGGTTGGATGAGACGAAAAGAAAAGTTTACGATTCCCGGTAAATATATTTTATTTGTTTTTACCGTTCTCTGTGTGGGCGCCATGTCGCTGTCCTTTTTAACGGATTTTGACGGAGGCGTGTTAAACCGGATATCCGGGTATGTGCTGATCCCGGTTCAGAAAGGAATCAATACAGCCGGAGGATGGATTCGCAGCAGGGTGGAGAATCTGGAAGACCTGAACAAGGTCAAAGACGAGAATGCCATGCTGCGGGAGCAGGTTGCGGAGCTGACGCTGGAGAACAATTCCCTTTTGCAGGAACGCTATGAGCTGGAAGACCTGCGGGAACTCTATGACCTGGACGACGAGTATTCTGATCTTAATAAGCTGGCCGCCAATGTGATCGGCAAAGACACAGGCAACTGGTTTAATATGTTTATTATCGACAAAGGTGCAGAAGACGGAATCCTCGTGGATATGAATGTCATCGCAGGCGGCGGACTGGTGGGGATTGTCACCAAGACAGGTCCCGACTGGGCACAGGTGCGTTCCATCATTGACGATATGAGCAATGTAAGCGCCATGATTTTAAAAACGTCGGATCTTTGCTATGTACGCGGTGATCTTCAGATGATGACGGAAGGAACCATGCAGTTAAACGAATTAAGGGATCCGGACGACGAGGTCGAACCGGGAGACAAAGTGGTGACTTCCCATACCAGCGCCAAATTCCACAAAGGGATCCTGATCGGCTATGTGAATGAGATCGCTACGGATGCCAATAATCTGACCCGGTCCGGAAGTCTTACTCCGGCAGTGGATTTTGAGCATCTGAGTACCGTACTGGTGATCACGGATTTAAAACAGCAGGTGGATACAGAATGAACGGCCATGATCGGAGATAGCATATGAAGCGTAATATAGTGATTGTTTTATTGATTCTTGTCTGTTTTCTTCTTCAAAGTACAGTATTTAAGACCCTCTCCATCGCTTCCATCAGCCCGAATCTTCTGATCATCCTGACTTCTTCTTTCGGGTTTATGGGCGGAAAGAAGGAAGGGCTCTGGGTCGGCCTTCTCTGCGGGCTGTTGGAGGATGTTTTTTACGGAAGGCTTCTGGGAATGCACGCTGTGATCTATATGTACATAGGTTATGCGAACGGATATTTCAACCAGATTTTCTACGGGGAAGATATCAAGCTTCCTCTCGCCCTGATCTCGGTCAGTGAGCTGATCTATGGCTTTGGCATGTATGCGGTCATGTTTATGATGAGAAGCCGGTTCGCTGTCACTTATTATATGACAAGGATCATACTGCCGGAGCTGTTGTATACGATTGTGGTGACGCTGGTCCTCTATCGTCTGATTTATTTTATCAATCTCAGACTGGAAGATAAGGACGTAAGGAGTTGATGGATTGTTTGACGATTTAAAAGAGTCTTTTATAAATTTTGTAACCTCCAGGATATTTGTACTGATGCTTTTGTTTCTGGTATTTTTCGGTGTCCTGTTGGGGAGGGTGTTCCTGCTTCAGATTATCCATGGCGAAGACTATGCAGAAAGCTTTACCATGAAGATCAAAAAAGAGATCAATATTCCCAGTACCCGGGGGAAGATCTACGACTGCAACGGAGAGATTCTGGCGGATAATGTGCTGTCTTATTCTGTGACCATAGAAGATAACGGCACCTACCAGAATACGAGGGAAAAACATGCGACTCTGAACAGAATCATATCCAGAGCCGTTGAAATTATAGAGTCCCATGGGGACAGTATTATAAACGATTTCGGTATTATCTATGAGCATGGCAGATATGCTTTTACCCAGGAAGGCACGGCTTTGATGCGTTTTAAAGCAGATGTTTACGGGCGCAGAACGATAGATGAACTGGAGGCAAAAGAAGCGGCGGCTACCGCTGAAGATATGATCGAATATCTGTGCAGCAGGAAGAAATATTATATTTCCCCTGACGCCTATACAGAAGAGCAGAGGAAGACCTTTGGTATTTCTGACGAACCGCTGTCTCCGGAACAGATCTTAAAGCTGATCAATGTGCGGTATGCCATGGGACTGAACGGATATAAGCGCTATGTGGCCACTACCATCGCATCAAATGTAAGCGACGCTACCATGGCGGAAATTCTGGAGAATATGGATATGCTGCAGGGGGTGGATATCGCCCAGAACAGCTTAAGAGTATATCCGGATGCCAAATATTTCGCCTCTTTGATCGGCTATATCGGGAAACCGTCCCAGGAAGAGCTGGACGCTCTTGTACTTGAAAATGAAAACTATGAGATGAACGATATCGTGGGGAAAGCCGGTATTGAGCAGTATATGGAGACCCGGTTACAGGGAGTCAAAGGCAACCGCACGATCTATGTCAACAGTGTAGGGAATGTGCTGGAGGTGGAGAAGGAGACACAGCCGGAATCAGGAAAGGATGTCTATCTTACGATTGACAAGAACCTGCAGATGGCTGTAACGGATATTCTGGAACAACAGCTGGCGGGCATCCTGATCTCCAAAATACGAAATATAAAAGAGTATGTGCCTGCGCCCAACAGTTCGGCTGCCGCCATCGTAATTCCGATTTATGATGTGTATTATGCGCTGCTGGACAATCATGTGATCAATACGGCACATTTCAGCCAGGCGGACGCCACAGAACTGGAAAAGTCTGTCAGGCAAAGGTTTGACACGCGGCTTTCGGAGACGCTTACGCGTATTATGTCGGAGCTTCAGTCGGATGCGCCCACACCCTACAAAGATCTGCCGACGGATATGAAAAATTATATGAGTTATATCGTATCCACTGTTCTTATGGGCGATCAGAATATCCTGATGAAAGAGGCCGTTGACCGGACGGACGATGTTTACACGGCTTGGACCACGGATGAGGTAATCAGTCTGAAAGAATACCTGGAGTATGCCATCTCCCAGAACTGGGTGGACGTATCCGGGCTGGAAGTGGATTCTCCTTATCTGAATGCGGAAGAAATCTATCATGTTTTGATGGGATATATTCAGTCAGAGCTGGAGCATGATGTCGATTTTCACAATATGCTGTATAAATATATCCTTTTGGACGATATTGTGACGGGAAAAGAAATCTGTTTACTCTTGTATGAACAGGGCGTTTTGGAGTATGATGGGGAAACAGTGGAAAAACTTCAGAATGGTTCTTATTCATCATACAATTTTATGCTGGACAAGATTCGCTCTTTGGAGATTACGCCCGCGCAGCTGGCTTTGGAGCCCTGCAGTGCCGGATGCGTGATTGTAGACCCGAACACCGGGGATACGAAAGCCTGTGTAACATATCCGGGATATGATAACAACCGTCTGACCAATACGATGGATTCCGCCTATTTTGCAGAATTAAACAGGGATAAATCTTCTCCCATGTACAGCCGTGCCACTCAGGAGCAGACGGCTCCGGGCTCTACCTTTAAGCCGGCAGTCGCGACGGCTGCGCTTGAAGAAGGAGTGGTAAGCCCCTCTGAGATCATCCATGCAACGGGTGTCTTTGAAGACGCCTACGGAGCTCCGACCTGCTGGATTTACAATCAGTATCACGGAATCCATGGAAATATTAATCTGGTCGACGCCATCAAAAAATCCTGCAACTATTATTTTTATGAGATAGGATTCCGCTTGGGCGGCGGCCGCTCCACCGGCTATTCTTCGGAGCGGGCGCTGGAAACTCTTGCGAAATATGCAGGCGAGTTCGGACTGAATGAAAAATCGGGACTGGAGATACCGGAGAATCCGCCCAGGCTTTCCGATCAGGACGGCGTGCGTTCCTCCATCGGGCAGGGCACCAACCTGTTCAGTATATCGCAGCTTGCCAGATATGTAAGTTCCATAGCGAACAGAGGAACCGTGTACAATATTACTCTTTTGGATAAATTAACGGATTCTGAAGGAAACACTATTGAAGATTATTCGGCATCAGTATATAATAATATCGACATTTCTGACAGTACATGGAATACGATTCAGGAAGGAATGCATGAAGTGGCCATGGATACGGATGCATTTAACGACCTGGATCTGACGATTGCAGGGAAGACAGGTACGGCCCAGCAGTCCTTAAGACATCCGAACCATGCGCTGTTTATCGGGTATGCGCCTTATGAAACACCGGAAATTGCCCTTGCGATCCGTATAGCCAACGGGTATACATCGGCAAACGCGGCGGCCATGGCGGCTGATATATTCAGGTATTATTTTGACCTGGTAGATAAGGATGAATTATTGACAGGGACTGCTTCACAGGCCACAGACACAGTGATCAATGACTAGGAGACAGGTATGAAACGGCAGACGGTTGTTATAAAAAGCAACAGGTATGGTATTATGCTATTTTTGGACAAGGATATCCCTTTTGTGGATCTGCTTGCGGATATAGCCGAGAAATTTAAGACTTCTTCAGATTTTTTTAAAGATGCCAGGATGACTTTGACTTTTGAGGGGAGAAGGTTAAGCCACGAGCAGCAGATGGATATTATTCGCGTGATACAGGAAAATTCATCTGTGGAGATTCTCTGTGTGCTGGAAAAAGACGACTTAAAAGAATCTTATATGAAAAAAGTCCTGGAAGAAAGGCAGCAGGAGCGGGATGCCAGCAACGGGTGGTTCTATAAAGGAACTTTGCGTTCCGGTCAGGTGCTGGAATCTGAATCCAGTATTATTATACTGGGAGATGTGAATCCGGGAGCAACCGTTGTATCCAAAGGAAACGTGGTCGTGCTGGGAAAATTAAAGGGCACGATCCATGCGGGAGCGGCAGGCAATCCCTGCACTTTCGTTGCGGCTTTGAATATGGAGCCGGTTCAGATACGGATCGCGGATGCCATCGCCCGCGCCGGGGACGGGCCTGTGAATCTCAAAGGAAGCGATACCGGTCCAAGGATAGCCTATGCGGAGAATGAAAAAATCTATATGGAACCCATAACAAAAGAAGTAATTAATGATATTCAGATATAACGGCTGGGGGATGTCTGCGCCGGTAAGGCCGGATAGGTGACAGCGACAGGAAAGGTTGGAGGAAACAAAATGAGTGAAGTGATTGTTATTACATCTGGTAAAGGCGGCGTTGGCAAGACAACCACAACAGCCAATGTCGGAACAGGACTTGCGAAGCTGAACAAAAAAGTGGTTCTGATCGATACGGATATAGGGCTTCGGAACCTGGATGTAGTTATGGGACTTGAGAACCGTATCGTATATAATCTGGTGGACGTTGTGGAGGGGAACTGCCGGATTAAGCAGGCGCTGATCAAGGACAAGCGGTATCCGAACCTGTATCTGCTTCCTTCCGCACAGACAAGAGATAAGACTGCGGTAACTCCGGAACAGATGGTCAAACTGATCGAGGAGCTTAGAAACGAGTACGACTACATACTTCTTGACTGCCCGGCAGGAATCGAGCAGGGCTTTAAGAACGCCATAGCGGCAGCGGACCGCGCCCTGATCGTAACTACGCCGGAGGTATCGGCTATCCGCGACGCGGACCGGATCATCGGCCTTCTGGAAGCCAACGATATCAAAAAATCCGAGCTGATTGTCAACAGAATCCGTATGGATATGGTGGAGAGCGGGAATATGATGTCCATGGACGATGTAGTGGAGATCCTTGCCATTGATATGATCGGCGCGGTGCCGGATGATGAGAATGTGGTCATCTCCACAAACCAGGGGGAACCCTGCGTGGGCGACAGTTCTCTGGCAGGACAGGCGTACATGAATATCTGCCATCGGGTGCTGGGAGAGGAAGTTCCGTATCTGGATCTGAAGATAAAAGGCGGATTTTTCGGGAAGCTTAGAAAGTTGTTCCAATAAAAAGGGGGAAAGAATATGGCGTTCATGGATTTCTTCCGGAAGAAAAATTCAGGAGAAGTCGCCAAGGACCGGCTGAAACTTCTGCTGATTTCAGACCGGGCGAACTGCTCTTCGGAAATGATGGAAGCGATTAAAAATGATATTATCAAAGTAATTACCAAATATATGGAAATAGACAGCGAAGGTCTGGATATCCAGATTACACAGACGGAATCCGAGGGGGGCAACGGCACCGTTCCCGTGCTCTGCGCGAATATTCCGGTCAAAGACATGAGAAAAAGATATTAGAAATCAGGTGGGATATGTTCAAACAATATCAGCTTCGTGATTTCAGGCTGCGCCTGGTGGTGTTTGTATATACGATCACAATTGTCGGGATTCTGGTGATCGGCAGCGCAAAGGCGGAATTTCAGAGCCAGCAGGTTTTGGGGATGGCTCTTGGGACTGTGATCATGCTGGTGTTTGCGCTTACAGATTATCATCTAATGATGCACTGCTACTGGCTGATATATATTGTCAATATGGCCCTTTTGCTGGCAGTGGAGTTTGCAGGATCAAGCGCTAACAATGCCAAACGCTGGCTGGATCTGGGATTTATACGGTTTCAGCCGTCGGAACTTACGAAACTTTTTCTGATCCTGTTTTTTGCCAGGTTTTTTACAAAGTATAAAGAATCCATCAACCGTTTTCGCGTAATCATTGCGTCCGGCGTGCTGCTTTTAGCACCGCTTTATCTGGTCAAAGAGCAGCCGGATCTGTCCACGACACTTACAATTGCGTTTGTGTTCTGCGTACTGATTTTTGCCGGCGGACTCAGCTATAAGATTATTATCGGTGTGATGGCGGTTATGATCCCTTCCGCGGTGGTATTTATCAACCTGATCATGCAGGAAGGGCAGCAGATCCTGGACGACTATCAGTTCAGACGGATTATGGCATGGCTGAACCCGGCCGAGTATGCGGACGACGCGTATCAGCAGCAGAATTCAATCATTGCCATAGGCTCCGGGCAGTTGTACGGGAAAGGTTTATACAACAATGATATTTCATCTGTGAAGAACGGTAATTTTATCGTGGAACCACAGACAGATTTTATTTTTGCAGTCACCGGGGAAGAGCTTGGCTTTATAGGCTGTGCGGCAGTCATTGTTCTGCTTGCCCTTATTGTGATGGAGTGTCTCTGGATCGGCAAAAATGCACGAGAAAAAGAAGGTATGATCATTTGCTGCGGGTTTGGCGGGCTGATCGCTTTTCAGAGCCTGGTCAACATATCGGTTGCCACAGGCCTGATGCCGAATACAGGTATACCGCTGCCGTTTGTCAGTTATGGACTTACATCACTTGTTATGCTGTATATGGGTGTGGGAATTGTCTTGAATGTCGGGCTTCAACCTAAAAAATATTAACAAGGGGGTTCAAATATGAATATTGGATTGATTGCGCATGATGCGAAAAAAGTTCTGATGCAGAATTTCTGTATCGCCTACAGAGGGATCCTCTGTAAAAACGAGCTTTATGCAACCGGAACAACCGGCCGTCTGGTCGAAGAGGTGGCGAATTTAAATGTTCATAAATTTCTGGCGGGTCATTTGGGGGGCGAGCAGCAGCTCAGCGCTCAGATTGAGCATAACCAGATCGATATGGTCATTTTCCTCCGCGACCCGGTCCAGCCCAAGACCCACGAGCCGGATGCAAATAACGTGGTCCATCTGTGTGACGTACACAATATACCGATTGCTACGAATCTTGCGACCGCGGAGCTTTTGATTAAATCACTGGACAGAGGAGATATGGAGTGGCGTGAGATGTACAAGTAAGACAATTCTCCCGGCCGTGCTGGCCGTAAGCCTGAGTGTAAGCGGATGTTCTTTCGGAAACGGGCTTTCGGACGCGTTTGCGGTAGACCGGCCCGGCCTGGGAGTGCAAAGTCAGGAAGAAGAAGCGGACATTTCCTATTTTGCCGCGGATTTGTGTGTGGCTAACGAGGATGTGGAGGCTATAGAGGCGGACACATCAAGAGCCCTGGCTGCCTGCTTTTTTAACCTGGATACAAAAGAGATCCTTTATGCGAAAAATGTGCATGACAGACTGTATCCGGCCAGTACAACCAAGATTATGACTGCGCTGGTGGCATTAAAGCACGGGGATCTGGAAGCACAGACGAGTGTCAGTAAAGAAGCCATTACTTTTACTGAGAGCGGTGTATCCACCGCACAGTTAAAGGAAGGGGACGTGCTGACTACCCGTCAGCTTTTGTATGCCCTTTTGACAGTGTCGGCCAACGATGCAGCCAATGTCATTGCGGAGCAGATTGGAGGAAGCCAGGAGCAGTATGTGGAGATGATGAATGAGGAAGCCCTGCGGGTCGGAGCAACCAATACGCATTTTGTCAATCCGAGCGGACTGCATGATGAAGAACATTATACGACGGTTTATGACCTGTACCTGATGTTCAACGAGGCAATGAAGTATGATGATTTTATTGATATGATAAAAGCGCCGTCCTATGATGTATCTTATGTGGCGGCAGACGGGTCCGCTGTGGAAAAGACATGGTCCAGTTCGAACCTGTTTACCAAGGGCGAAGTAACGGTTCCGGACGGTATGACTGCAGTGGGCGGCAAGACCGGTACGACCATGGCTGCCAAATCCTGCCTTGTGGAGCTTTTTGAGGGCCGGCAGGGGACGCGGTATGTGGCAATTATCCTTGGCTGCGACGAACGGGCGATCCTGTATCAGGAGATGCAGAGCTTTTTGTCCGCTTTGGAGAATTAATTCTTGTATTCTGTTCTTCACAATGCTATAATATCCATAAACAAGTCAGGAACCGAAGGAGGGCATCGCTATGGTACAGTTAATTGTAGGAGTAAAGGGTGAAGGGAAGACAAAAAAGCTGTTAGATTATGTACATGAAGCAGTCAAGACGGCAAACGGTAATCTTGTATACCTGGACAAGTCGTCCCGCAACATTCATGAGCTGGACAACAAAGTTCGTCTGATCAACGTGTCAGAATATCCGATCCAGAATACGGATCAGTTTATCGGTTTTATCTGCGGTATCTGCTCCCAGGATTATGATCTGGAAGCCATGTACCTGGATGGATTTTTAAAGATCGCGAAGCTGGAAGGACAGGACATTTCAGACACACTTCATCAGCTGAATAAGGTCAGTGAGCAGTTTAAAGTCAAGATAGTGATCAGCGTATCCATGAGTACGGAAGAGTTGCCGGAATTTGCCAGGTCCATGGTGATTACGGTTTAGATAAATACATATAAGCGGATGCCCATACCAGGACATCCGTTTTTCTTATATTGGGAGGAGCATATTATATGGCACGGCGCCGCAGAAGGAAGAAAGTAGTCAGTATACGCAGCAGAAGACCTATCAATATCGACCTTGTGTTTTTTGGCGCAGTGGCGGTGTATATGCTGGTGATCTGTTATATGGGAATGAATACCGAGCATATATCCGGATATGAAGTCAGCGCGGGAACATTGGCAGTGAACCATTCTTATACAGGATTCGCGGTGAGACAGGAGGCAGTACACAGCGCTCAGACATCGGGCTATGTCAGTTATTACGCCAGAGAAGGAGAGAGAGTTTCGGCGTCTTCTCTGATTTATACAATAGATGAAAAAGGAGAGATCAACAATCTGATCCGTCAGAACGCGGAAAATGTCGATTTGACAGATGAGAGCTTTTCCATCATCCGGAACGATATTAAGAGTTACATAAGCCAGTATGATAATCTGCGTTTTTCGGACGTTTATGATTTTGAAGCTTCCCTGCAAAGCTCCGTTATGGATCTGATGAACCAGAACATGCTGGAAAGCCTGGACGAAGCAGGAGAAGATTCCATGTTTTTGCGTACCTATGCCGAAGGCATCGGCATACTGGCTTATTATACGGACGGCTACGAGTCGGTCACGGTAAACGATCTGACAGAAGAAATGCTGGATCCGTCCGGTTATGAAAAGCAAAATCTGAAAAAGGATCTGATACAGGCGGGAGAGCCGGCTTATAAACTGGCCGGTTCGGAAGAATGGAGCCTGGTTGTGCCTTTGACGGAGGAAGAGGCGGCCGGATTTACGCAGGAAGAGAGAAAATTCATGCAGGTGGAATTTAAGAGAGACCATACGACGGCCTGGGCGAATTTTTCTGTTATTTATGTGGGAACGACTCCCTGCGCCAGACTGGATTTTAACACGTCCATGGTTCGCTTTGTAGACCTTCGGTATGTGGATGTGGATTTTATGGTGGAAGATGTAACGGGACTTAAGATCCCCAATACGGCCATCGTGGAAAAAGAATTTTATCTGGTTCCGAAAAAATTCCTGGATGAAGACGAAGAGAACGAAGAAAAAAGTTTTTTAAAAGAAGTATTTGATGAGAATGGCCAGCCTTCTGTAGAGCGGGTGTCCATGACAATCTACTATGAGGACGACGAATACTATTATCTGGACCCGAAAGAGTCGGATTTTTCCTCGGGAAAACAAAAGCTGCCCATTGGAACCTATCTTGTAGAAAATGATACTCAGGAGAAATTTCAGATCGGTATGAGCAGTACGCTTAAGGGCGTTTATAATATTAATAAAGGCTATACCCAGTTCCGCCAGATCAGTATTCTGTCTCAGAATGAAGAATTTACGCTGGTGGAAGAAGGAACAAGTTACGGGCTGACCGTTTACGACCATATTGTGCTGAACGGAGAGGCGGTGGATGAAGACCAGGTCATTTACCAGTAAGACAGTAAAAGGATGACAGGAGTAAAAGCGATGATTAAAGAAAATTACAGGCAGGTAGAACAGAAAATCTGTGAAGCATGTATGCGCAGCGGCCGGGAACGCTCGGAAGTGACCCTGATTGCCGTAAGCAAGACCAAACCGGTGGAGATGATCAAAGAAGCGATGCAGGCCGGTGCCAGAGTGTTCGGGGAAAACAAAGTACAGGAACTGTGCGGGAAATATGAAGTTCTTCCTAAAGATCTGCACTGGCATATGATCGGGCATTTGCAGAGAAACAAAGTAAAGTACGTGGTAGGGAAAGCAGAACTGATCCATTCCGTGGATTCTGCGCGCCTGGCACAGGAGATCAGTAAAGAATGTGTAAAACAGGGTGTGGAAGCAGATATACTGATAGAAGTGAACGTGGCAGAGGAAGAAAGTAAGTTCGGAATCTGCATGGAAGAAACGGAGAAACTGGTGCGTGAAGCAGCCGTTTTGCCGGGGATTCATGTCCGCGGCCTGATGACGATCGCTCCTTATGTGGATGATCCTGAAAAAAATCGTCCGATTTTCCGTGATTTAAAGAAATTGGCTGTTGACATAAGCAGGAAAAACATTGATAATGTGCATATGGACGTGCTTTCCATGGGTATGACAGGAGACTATCAGGTAGCCGTTGAAGAGGGAGCGACGATGGTACGGGTCGGTACAGGGATATTTGGAGAGCGACAGTATAATATAAAGGAGAGCTGATATGGGATTATTTGACAAGATCATAGATACAATGCACCTTGGCGATGACTACGATGATGATTATGATGATTACGAAGATGATTACGAAGAGGAACGCCCCAGGAAAAGCGTTTTCAAGAAGAAAGAAAAAGACTTCGATTATGATCTGGAAGACGATGTGGTGACAGAGTCCAGTAAAGTGAAGCCGATCAGGCAGCAGTCCAGAATCACACCCATGCGTTCAAAAAAAAGCAGCAGCAATATGGAAGTATGCGTATTTAAGCCTACACATTTTGACGAGGCCAGGGAGATTACGGATACGCTGCTTGGCAACTGTACAGTAGTGCTGAACCTGGAAGGGCTGGATGTAGAGATTTCACAGCGGATTATTGATTTTACGTCCGGTTCCTGTTATGCGATCGGAGGCAACCTTCAGAAAGTTTCCAACTATATTTTTATTGTTACACCTAAAAGTGTGGATATTTCCGGAGATTTTCAGGACATTCTTTCCGGCGCTTTTGATATTCCGACCATATAGAAGCGCACGGGGATTCATTTAAACAGTTGATTGTAAAGAGCGTCAGATGGGAGTGTTTGATGCTCTTTGTTTTGTGACAGGAGAAAACATGAATCATAAAAACAGAAAAATAGATATAAACAGAGACGGGAAATATTGCTATTCGATCTGTTTGGAGCCGGATTTCCTTGCTTTGCCGGAAGCGCTTACTTCGTTTCATATGAGCGGCAGAAAGCTCTGTATCGTAACTGACAGTGCGGTGGAAAAGCTGTACGCGGCAGAACTTAAGAAAGTGCTGGAAGGCTGCTGCGCCAAAGTGTCAGTATTTGTTTTTCCGGCAGGAGAAGAACATAAGACACTGGATACGGTCCGGACGCTGTATGAGCACCTGATCCTGAACCAGTTTGACAGGAAAGATATGCTGGCGGCGCTGGGCGGAGGCGTAGTGGGAGATCTGACAGGTTTTGCCGCCGCCACTTATTTAAGAGGCATTGATTTTATCCAGGTACCGACGACGCTTCTCTCTCAGGTAGATTCCAGCATCGGAGGAAAGACGGGTGTGGATTTTGACGCTTACAAGAATATGGTGGGGGCGTTCCATATGCCCAGGCTGGTATATATGAACCTGGGAACACTTTCATCTCTTCCGGACAGACAGTTTTCGGCAGGAATGGCAGAGATCATAAAGCATGGCCTGATCCAGAATGCCGCTTATTATAAGTGGCTTAGAGACTGTCATGAAGAAGTGCGCAAAAAGGAGTATGGGGCGCTTCTGTCCATGATTTACGAAAGCTGCCTGATTAAAGGTCATGTGGTAGAGGAAGATCCTACAGAGAAAGGCATCCGCGCATGGCTGAATTTTGGTCATACGGTGGGACATGCAGTAGAGAAGCTGAAAGATTTCACCCTGTATCATGGAGAGTGTGTATCTGTCGGCTGTGTGGCTGCCGCGTGGCTTTCCATGAAAAGGGGCCTGATCTCTCTGGAAGCGTTCAGGCAGGCGGAGCAGACGCTTACAGATTACGGACTTCCGGTGCGCGTGCAGGGACTGGATCCTGAAAGAATCGTGGAAACGACGAAACTGGATAAAAAGATGGAAGCCGGAAAGATTAAATTTGTACTGTTAAAAAAGATCGGAGAGGCGTTTGTTACAAAAGACATATCTGACGAAGAACTTCTGTCGGCGGTCCGTTATGTCTGCCGGAATACAGACAAGGAGTGTGAAGGATGAACCGATGGTTATGCCGTCCCTGGGTAATCGTCTTACTGACTGTTCTTTTGATCCTTTTAGACCAGGTGACCAAAGGACTGGCAGTACGGTTCCTGAAGGGACAGGAGTCTTTTGTCCTGTGGGAGGGCGTGTTTGAACTGCATTATCTGGAAAACAGAGGAGCAGCTTTTGGAATGCTCCAGGGACAGAGGTCTTTTTTTCTGATCGCAGGGATTTTTGTGTCTGCCGCCGCCGTTTTTTTCTTTCGGTATATGTCAGAGGACAGGCGCTTTTTCCCGATCCGTCTGATCGGCGTCTTTTTTCTGGCCGGAGCCTGGGGAAATATGCTGGACCGGTTCAGACTTTCTTATGTGGTGGATTTTTTTTATTTTAGTCTGATTGATTTTCCGATCTTTAATGTGGCAGATATCTATGTGAGTGTGGGAACGGCAGTGCTGGCAGTTCTGATTCTGTTTTACTATAAAGACGAAGAACTTAAAACACTGCTGGACAAATGGAAAGGAAGAAAAGAATGAGCGTGATCCGGCTGGAAGCGGAAGCAGATTATCTGGGGGAACGAATCGATAAATATCTTGGTGCCGTACTGGAAGGCAGGTCCAGGTCCTGTGTGCAGAAGTTGATGAAAGAGGGCGCGGTTCTGGTGAATGAAAGCGTTGTGAAAGCCAGCTACCGCATTGAGGAAGAAGACCGGATCGAAGTGGAGATTCCGGAACCTGAAAATCTGCATATAGAGGCGGAAAATATACCGCTTTCTGTATTGTATGAAGATCAGGATCTTCTGATTGTCGATAAACCCAAGGGAATGGTCGTGCATCCTTCTGCCGGGCATTTGTCGGGAACGCTTGTCAATGCGGTCCTGTATCATTGCCGGGGACAGTTATCCGGTATTAACGGGGTCTTACGTCCCGGGATCGTCCATCGGATTGACAAAGATACCACCGGCGCGCTGGCAGTCTGCAAAAATGATGCGTCCCATAATCATGTGGCGGCCCAGCTGAAAGCGCATTCTATCACACGGAAATATCGCGCGGTCGTCAGCGGAATCATAAAAGAAGACGAGGGTGTGATTGACGCACCCATAGGACGGCATCCCACAGACCGCAAAAAGATGGCAGTCAATGAAAGAAACGGTAAAAGAGCCGTAACGCATTACCGGGTGCTTGCGCGTCTGTCCGGATGCACGTATATTGAATGTCAGTTAGAGACGGGCCGTACGCATCAGATCCGCGTTCATATGGCGTCAGTCGGCCATCCGCTTTTAGGGGATACGGTCTATGGCCCGGCAAAGAATCCCTATCATTTGCAGGGCCAGACGCTTCATGCCCAGGTGCTGGGACTGATTCATCCGTCTTCGGGCAATTATCTGGAAGTGGAAGCACCGCTTCCGGAATATTTTATAAAACTTTTAAAGATACTTAAGAAATAACTTGAATAATTCTCCCTTCCGTACTATAATACTTAGAAAGTTTATAAAGTTTATAGAATTTTTATAATCAGGACATGATATGGAGAAAAGACTGCCGGAAACAAGGGAAGCTGTTATATCCCGGATGCTGAAAAGCTATGCGGGTTATTACAATATCACACAGTATGAGAAAGAACAGTCGCCGCTGGTTGCACGCTGCGATTTTTTTGAGCATTCACAAAAGTATGTGATATCCAGAAAGGCGGAGCTCTGGTCCGCGGACAGCGAAGAATTTCTTTATATCCTGGATGTCCCGCATCTGACGCTGGAATTATATGAAAAATGGAGAGATCAGGTCTATGAAGACGGCATGGGCCGGATTCACCCGGGGCCGGGTCATATGTACTCTTTTATCACACCGGTTTTTGTCTGTGATTCCTGCGGGGAGGATGCGAAAAAGGCATTGAAAAAATGCCGCCTTTATAAAAGTTTTCATTTTTCGCTGCACGGATGGATGGATTATCACACTGTGGTGGTTGACCTTAAGAAGAACCGGATCGACAGTAACCGAAGCGGTCATACGGCGGCGAAAATTTTGAAAAAAGTACTATATTCTTAAATATAGAAGGGAGAATCAAGTATGAATTCATTAGTACTTTTGATCGTCAGCATCGCTGTACTGGTCTGTGGTTACATCTTCTACGGCGGCTGGCTGTGCAGACAGTGGGGCGTAGGCGAACAGAAAGGCGAGACGCCGGCACACAGCATGGAAGACGGCGTGGACTATGTTCCGGCCAAAGCGCCTGTCCTTATGGGACATCATTTCTCATCAATTGCCGGAGCGGGACCGATTACCGGACCCATCGGCGCGGCTATGTTCGGATGGCTGCCTGTGACGCTCTGGATACTGATCGGCGGTATTTTCTTCGGCGGCGTCCATGACTTCGGCGCACTGTTCGCATCCATCCGCCACAAAGGCCAGTCCATTGGCGAAGTGATCTCTGCCAATATGAGCCGCCGTGCCAAAAGGCTGTTTATTATCTTTTCCTATCTGACACTGATCCTGGTAGTTGCGGCTTTCGCATCGATTGTGGCGTCTACGTTCGGCGCGGTTTATGATGAGTCCGGCGCCCTGGATATGGCCAAATCTGCCACACCGGCATCGGTTGCCATGATTTCCGTGCTGTTTATCCTGATCGCCATTGTGTTTGGCTTCCTGGTATACCGCAGAAACGCATCCATGGGTGTTGCGTCCGTAATCGGCGTGCTGGCGATCGTCCTGATTATGGCAGTCGGTATGAACTGGCATCCGATCTACTTATCTTCCAATACCTGGATGTGGATTGTGGGTATTTATATCGCTGTCGCTTCCGTAACCCCGGTATGGATTCTGTTGCAGCCAAGGGATTACTTAAGCTCTTTCCTGCTGTATGCGATGCTGGCGGTGGCGATTTTCGGCGTAATCTTTGCGCATCCCACCTTTGACGCTACCTTCCCGGCTTTTTCCGGATTCGCGGTAGACAACGGCAATGGAATCCAGTATCTGTTCCCGGTACTTTTTACGACGGTTGCCTGCGGAGCGATCTCCGGTTTCCATTCACTGGTATCTTCCGGTACGACTTCCAAGCAGCTTGACAAAGAGACGGACGCCAGGCCGATCGCCTACGGCGGTATGCTGCTGGAATGTGTGCTTGCTGTGCTGACGCTCTGCGCGGTAGGATATGCTTACAAATGGAACGCGGCGAATCCGGATAACGCACTGGCAGGCGCCACCGCGATCTTCGGAGGCGGTATCGCCCATATGATCGACGATGTAATTCCGGGAAGTTACAATATATTAAATTCTCTTCTGGTACTTACCTATTCTGCCTTCTGTCTGACTTCTCTGGATACGGCTACCCGGCTGGCACGCTTTATGTTCCAGGAATTCTGGCTGGAGCCGGGGCAGACGGTAAAAGATGTGGATGACGGATTTAAGAAACTGATGGTGAATCCGTATTTTGCTACTGCACTGACGGTGGTTCTGGGCATTCTGCTTGGTATGACCGGATACGGCAAGATCTGGGGACTGTTCGGAGCAGCGAACCAGCTTCTGGCAGGCATCGGCCTCCTGGCTGTGGCTACCTGGCTTGGCAATATCGGAAGAAATAATAAAATGTTCCTTGCACCCATGGCATTTATGATCGTTGTGACGATCTGCTCTCTGGCGCTGACCGTAAAGAACCAGATCGGCCTGATCAGCGCGGGCGGAGCCGACTGGGGTCCCTATGCGCAGGTGATCCTGGGACTGCTTCTGATCGTGCTGGCGGTTGTACTGGTAATTGAGGGCATCCAGACGCTGGCAGGGAAAAATACAAAAACCGCATAAAGATTTACCATAAAGGCGGAAGAGGAACCGGTGTTAAGGCGGCGGTTCCTCTTTTGTGTACTTTGCTGACGAAAGCTTTGACGGATTCGGATTTTGATGTTACACTAGTGCCTGTATGAAAAATATATGGTACGGAAGGACAGAGACGGTTTATGAGTGGAACCAGACAGTCGGGAAGCAGGAAAGGAATCGCTTCCGCTAAAAAAAATACATCCAGAAAAAACGGCGACAGAGCGCCGGCCGCGGAAACAGGAAACGGGCTTGGGGATGAAGTGCGTCTTGTGGTGCTTTTGATTGTCGCGGCATTTCTTCTGATCAGCAATTTCGGGATCGGAGGAGCGGTAGGGAGACTGGCGAGCCGGTTTATGTTCGGCTGCCTGGGCATTTTTGCTTATATTTTTCCGGCAGCGCTGCTTATTGCGATCCTGTTTTTACTGGTGAACAGGGACAATCCGGCTGCTGTGATGAAAGTGGCGGGCGTGTCTGTGGGATGCGTCGCTCTGACTGCACTGTTACATATGTTTACGGTATCGGAAGGAGCGGCGGAAGGGTTTCTGGAAATCTTTCTTTACTGCGCGGAGAACAGGACAGGCGGAGGCCTGGCGGGAGGTCTGCTTTCAGGTCTTCTGATGCGTTGCTTCGGATTGATTGGCGCTTATCTTGTGCTGATCGGCGTTTTGATTATCTGCGCTGTGGTGGTCACGGAGAAATCCTTTGTAAAAGGCGTGTCCAAAGGCAGTAAAAAAGTATACGAATCAGCCAGAGAAGATATCCGGAGAAGAAAAAGAACGGCGGAAGAGAAAACAGAACATAAAGAACAGCGTGTCCGGCGCAGAGCTTCAGGTGTGACCATGGATGTGACAATCCCCAGGCAAAAGGATGCCGGTCTGATTGAATTGACGACAGGACAGGAATCCGGCCCGGCGCCGCTGACTCTTTTTCCGGAAGATCTTTTTGAGGAAGAGTCCGAACCTGAGGCGGTTTCGGAACCGCTGCCTGCAGGGCAGCCGGAGGATGACATATCTTTTAATGAAGAGGACCTTTTGAAAAACGCACTCAGCAAACGGGAACTGGAAGAAGAAAAAGCGGCCGCGCGCAGAAAAGAAATGCCAGAGGTGCCTCTGAAACAGTATCGTTTCCCTTCTGTAAAGCTTTTAAAAGCGCCCGGGGGAGGAAACGGAAAAAAAGGGTCCTCCGCCTTCCTGCAGGAAACCGCACGGCATTTACAGCAGGTTATGGAAGACTTTGGCGTTAATGCCACCGTGGTTAATGCAAGCCAGGGCCCGGCGGTGACCCGGTTCGAGGTTCAGCCGGCCCATGGTGTGAAAGTAAATAAGATCGTTGCCCTTGCGGACGACATTAAATTAAATCTGGCGGTGCCGGATATCCGTATGGAAGCTCCGATTCCGGGAAAAGCGGCGGTGGGGATCGAAGTGCCCAACAAGGAAAACTCGGTCGTTATGCTCCGGGAACTGTTTGAATCGAAGGAATTTAAAGAGCATCCGTCGAAGATCGCTTTTGCGGTGGGCAAGGATATCGGCGGGAATATTATGGTTACGGACATCGCAAAAATGCCTCATCTTCTCATCGCCGGCGCTACCGGTTCCGGTAAGTCCGTATGTATCAATACGCTGATCATGAGTATCCTGTATAAGGCGCGCCCGGATGAAGTCAAGCTGATCATGATCGATCCGAAGGTGGTGGAGTTAAGCGTCTATAACGGGATTCCCCATCTTCTGATCCCGGTGGTGACAGACCCGAAGAAGGCTGCCGGGGCGCTGAACTGGGCGGTGGCGGAGATGATGGACCGGTACAATAAATTTGCCGAAACCAATGTCCGCAATGTGGAAGGATATAACAGCAAGATAGACGCTTCCGGTCCGGGAACGGAGGAAAGCAGGCAGAAAATGCCCCAGATTGTGATTATCGTAGACGAGCTTGCAGATCTTATGATGGTAGCTTCCGGAGAAGTGGAAGACGCCATCTGCCGCCTGGCACAGCTTGCCCGGGCGGCGGGGATTCATCTGATCATCGCTACCCAGAGGCCTTCTGTCAATGTCATCACCGGGCTGATCAAAGCAAATATGCCGTCCCGGATTGCGTTTGCGGTGTCTTCCGGCGTAGATTCCAGGACGATCCTGGATATGGTAGGCGCCGAGAAGCTTTTGGGAAAAGGCGATATGCTGTTTTCGCCTTACGGAGTTCCCAAACCCATGCGGGTACAGGGCGCTTTTGTGTCTGATTCGGAGGTCAGCGCGGTGGTTGAATTTCTAAGCAGCCAGAACAACGAGTCTTCAGAAACGCAGGAGCAGATGGCCGAGCGGATGAAACAGGTGCAGGCGGCAGTGGAAAGCGCCTCCATTCCTGACACATCCGGCGGCGGGAATGATCAGGATGTACTTTTTGCCGATGCAGGAAGGTTTATCATCGAGAAAGACAAGGCGTCGATCGGTATGCTCCAGAGATGGTTCAAGGTAGGATTTAACCGTGCGGCCAGAATTATGGATCAACTGGCGGAGGCAGGCGTTGTGGGGGAAGAAGAAGGGACGAAGCCAAGGAAGGTTCTTATGTCCATGGAAGAGTTTGAAACGTTGTTGGAGAAACGCGGATGAAAGGAAGAACTTTTGATATGAAATGCCAGAAATGCGGGATCGATATTCCTGACGGAAAGGTCTACTGTGTAAAATGCGGAACCGCCGTCCAGATGGTCCCGGATTATAATCCGGAAGAAGACTTTATCGTAGGAAAAGAGGAATCAGAGTCCGGGAAATCGGATTCACCGGTTTTAAGAAGCGGACGTTTGCTGAAATATGGACTTGCCTGTATTTGCCTGATTTTTTTAGGAAGGCTGGCCTTTGAGGCTGCTTACGGTTATGCGAAGCCGGAGGAGACCGTAGCGGAACCGGAGGAAGAAGAGGAAATCCTGCCGCCTCCCGGGAAGCCGCAGTTCAGTATTCAGCCGGGCAGATATGATTATACGCCCCTTTTGTCCATTTCTCATGAAGGAAATGAGGAAGGTTCTATCTACTATACGACCAACGGCTCTACACCGGATACGCAGAGTAACCTTTATGAAGGACCTTTTGAGATCGGGGAAGGCAGGATGGTACTTCGGGCTGTCTTCATACGTTCTGACGGAACGCAGAGCGAAGAAGCGGACGGAACTTATGAAGTCGTATTTGATTATCCTGACGAACCGGTCTTTGATATACCCGGCGGATCGTATCCTGACAGCTTCTATGTCACATTGACAACTGAACCAGGCTGTAAGATCTATTATACGACCAACGGAGAGGAGCCGAATGTGTCTTCCAGCGTGTACAGCGGACGGATCTATATTCCGTCCGGCCTTACAGTGCTTCAGGCTGTGGCTGTGGATGAGGACGGGGGGATGAGCGGAATCATGGAAGCAATCTACACTGTGTCGGAAAAATATGCCAGCGAAAATCAGGAATTAGACAACATGGAAGAAAAAACAGATGAAATTCCATAAATTTTTGTTGAAAAACACATAGGAATAGATTATTATAAGAATAATGAGTTGTGGTCGATCACAGACTGCAAAATATAGGAGGAAGCCATATGTTTAAGATTTTAGAGGCAGAGCAGCTCTCTGCAGCCGTCTATAAACAGGTAATTTATGCCCCGAGAGTGGCAAAGTCCTGCGAGCCGGGACAGTTTATTATTGTAAGAGTGGATGAGGCCGGAGAACGTATTCCGCTTACTATCTGCGATTATGACAGAGAAGCAGGCACGATTACGCTTGCGTTCCAGCCCATCGGCGTATCCACCCATAAGCTGGTGGCACTGAAGGCAGGGGATGAAATTGCGGATTTTGTCGGGCCGTTGGGACGTCCGTCAGAACTGGTTACAGACGATCTGGAAGAAGTGAAAAAGAAAAAGATCGTATTCATCGCAGGCGGCGTCGGCACGGCTCCTGTATATCCGCAGGCCAAATGGCTGCACGACCACGGGATCGAATGTGACATCATCGTTGGCGCAAGGACAAAAGATCTTCTGATCCTGGAAGAAGAGATGAGCAAGGTAGGTAATCTGTATCTGTGTACGGATGACGGCAGTTATGGATTCCACGGCGTCGGCACGGCGATGCTGGAAAAGCTTGTAAGCGAAGGCCATCAGTATGACCTGTGCGTTGCCATCGGACCGATGATTATGATGAAATTCGCCTGTCTGACGACAAAGAAATTAGGAATCCCCACGATTGTCAGCATGAATCCGATCATGGTAGACGGGACGGGTATGTGCGGTGCCTGCCGTGTACTTGTGGGAGGCGAAGTAAAATTTGCCTGTGTGGACGGACCGGAGTTTGACGGACACAAAATAGACTTTGAACAGGCCATGAAGCGTTCGGCTATGTATAAGACAGAAGAGGGAAGGCGTCTTCTGAAATATCAGGAAGGACAGACGCACCATGGCGGCTGCGGAAATTGCGGAGGTGACAAATAATGGCAGAAGTATTAAAAAGAGTACCGGTCAGGGAGCAGGATCCGAAAGTCCGCGCGACCAATTTTGAAGAAGTATGCTATGGCTATAATAAAGAAGAAGCGGTAGAAGAAGCGCAGCGCTGCCTCACCTGTAAGAAAGACAAGGCAAAATGTATGCAGGGATGTCCGGTATCCATTGATATTCCGGGATTTATCGCGGCGGTAAAAGAAGAAAAGTTTGAAGAAGCGTTTAAGATTATCAGTGCTTCCTCCTCCCTCCCGGCTGTCTGCGGCCGTGTATGTCCTCAGGAAAGCCAGTGTGAAGGAAAGTGTATCAGAGGCCTTAAGAGCGATCCGATCTCCATCGGTAAGCTGGAGCGTTTTGTGGCTGACTGGGCCAGGGAGAACGGCATCAAACCGGAGGCTCCGGCCAAGAAGAACGGTAAGAAAGTAGCGGTGATCGGTTCCGGTCCTTCCGGCCTTACCTGTGCGGGGGATCTGGCGAAGTTAGGATATGACGTGACGATTTTTGAAGCATTACATAAAGCCGGCGGTGTGCTGGTTTATGGTATTCCGGAGTTCCGTCTTCCCAAAGACCGCGTGGTCGGACCGGAAGTGGAGAATGTAAAGTCTCTCGGTGTAAAGATCGAGACAGACGTCATCATCGGACGTACGGTGAAACTGGACGATCTGATCGAAGAAGAAGGCTTTGATGCCGTATTTATCGGTTCCGGCGCAGGACTTCCCAAATTCATGGGTATTCCGGGCGAAACTGCCTGCGGCGTTCTTTCCGCCAATGAGTATCTGACCAGAAATAACCTGATGAAAGCTTTTAATGAAGATTATGATACGCCGATTATCCACGGTAAGAAAGTGGTCGTTGTAGGCGGCGGTAATGTGGCTATGGATGCTGCCCGCACCGCGCTTCGTCTGGGAGCCGAGACCCATATCGTATACAGAAGAAGCGAGGAAGAGCTTCCGGCCCGTGTGGAGGAAGTGCATCACGCGAAAGAAGAAGGCATCATCTTTGATCTTCTGACCAATCCGGTTGAGATCCTGGTCAATGAAAACGACTGGGTGACCGGCATCAAATGTATCAGGATGGAACTTGGAGAGCCCGATGCTTCCGGAAGACGCCGCCCTGTGGAAGTTCCGGGATCCGAATTTACAATCGAGTGCGATACGGTCATCATGTCCCTGGGAACCTCGCCCAACCCGCTGATTTCTTCCACCACGAAAGGCCTTGAGATCAACAGAAGGCAGTGTATTGTTGCCACGGAGGATACCGGCGCAACCTCCAAAGAAGGCGTGTACGCCGGCGGCGATGCTGTAACCGGCGCGGCTACGGTTATTCTGGCTATGGGAGCAGGAAAAGCTGCCGCGAAAGGAATTCATGAGTATTTAAGCGGTAAGTAATCCTGAAACGTGTGAGCAGACAAAGGCACTGCTGTAAGATTTCATATAGCAGTGCCTTTGTTTTTATGTATTGTTCTTATTGTTATAAACAAGGGTTGCCATGCCGCCAAAATTTTATTATAATTGTAACATGAGTGGCAGATTGCCGGATTAGTATCCGCATGTCCAGGGAAGGAGTTAAGAGATTTGAGAAGAATACGGGTGAAAGATAAACCAATACAGTTTCTGACGATCAGTCTTGTTGGGGTGTCCATACTCATTATAGGCCTGTTTGCGTGGCTGACGTTTTTTATGAATCAGATTAATCTCGATGCGGTAGAAGATATAGGACAGATTTACATGGGCGGCATAAGTGAACAGATTTCGCTGCATTACCAGACGACGATCGGGCTGCGTCTGTCCCAGATGCAGGCACTGGTAGATACAACCAGCCAGGACGGTACGCATGCAGAGTTGACGGACAGTCTGGAATTTAATGCAAAGGCCAGAGGCTACGAATATCTGGCACTCTGTTCTGAGGGCGGCGAAGTGGAGATGATCTATGGCGGTGAGGTTGAAATTGATGATTTGTCTTTATTTTTGGAAGATATAAGCAGAGGTGAGCAGAGAGTTTCGTCCGGTACCGACCCTATGGGCAACCGTAAGATTCTGTTCGGTGTTCCCTGTACCTACAGAATGTCCAATGGGGAGCGCATGGCAGCCCTGATCGGAGGAATTTCTGCAGATATGATCGGCGACACGCTTTTTCTGGATGGTGAGGCACTTGTCCACTCTTATATTATCCGTAAAGACGGAAACTATGTAATTCGTAAAGACGGCGAATTTCAGGAGAGTTATTTTGACCGGCTTCGTTCTTTTTTTGAAAATGAGGATGAAGAAGAAGTAGAGAGGCATATAAATGATTTGTCCGCAGCCATGGAAAGCGGGGAAGATTACAGTATTATCCTGCAGGGTTCTGTGGCGAGACGCCACCTGTATTGTAATAAACTGCCGTATTCTGAGTGGTATCTGGTAACCGTTCTGCCGTTTGACTCGATTCGTGCGGTACTCACCCAGATGGGAGCCAGATGGACCCATATGGTTTATGCGGTTTCTGTCATCGCGTTGATATCGCTTCTGTATGTGTTTATTCAGTATTTCAGGATAGCCAAACAGCAGATGCGGGAGCTGGAGGATGCTAGGGAGGATGCGGAACATGCCAATAAGGCAAAGAGTGAGTTCCTTTCCAATATGAGCCATGATATACGGACGCCTATGAACGCGATCGTAGGCATGACTGCCATTGCCACTGCCAATATGAATAATCAGGAGCAGGTACAGAACTGCCTGCATAAGATTGCCCTGTCCAGTACGCATCTGCTGGGGCTGATCAACGATGTACTGGATATGTCCAAAATCGAGAGTGGTAAAATGACTCTGAATATGGATCAGGTATCGCTGAGAGAAGTGATGGACAGTATTGTCAGTATCATCCAGCCGCAGGTTAAAGCAAAAGGACAGCATTTTAATATATCAATTCATGATATCTCTGCGGAAAATGTGTGTTGTGACAGTGTGCGTCTGAATCAGATTCTTATCAACATTCTGGGAAATGCAGTTAAATTTACGCCTGCAGAAGGTTCCATTCAGGTTTCACTGTATGAGGAGAAATCTCCGAAGGGAGATGAGTTCGTCCGTACACATATTAAGGTGAAAGATACAGGGATCGGCATGTCGAAGGAATACGTGTCCAAGATATTTGATTCCTTCAGCCGTGAAGACAGTGCCCGTGTGCAGAAAACGGAGGGTACCGGCCTGGGCATGGCGATTACCAAGTACATAGTGGACGCGATGGGCGGAATAATAGAAGTTCACAGTGAACTGGGCAAGGGCAGTGAATTTCACGTGATGCTGGATCTGGAGAAAGCGGAAGTGCAGGAGATGGATATGGTGCTTCCTCCGTGGAACATGCTGGTGGTGGATGACGACGAACAGCTTTGCCAGAGTGCGGTGGCCTCTCTTAAGACGATAGGTGTTAATCCCGAATGGACGCTGGATGCCGAAACGGCGCTTAAGATGGTAGAAGAACGTCACAGGAAGCGCGAGGATTATCAGATTATACTTCTGGACTGGAAACTACCCCAGATGGACGGCATTACCGCAGCCCGCAGGATCCGGGAGCTTTACGGAGACGATATTCCTATTTTGCTTATATCCGCATACGACTGGAGCGAGATCGAAGATGAAGCCAGGGAAGCGGGCGTGAACGGATTTATATCCAAACCGCTTTTTAAATCCACATTGTTCTACGGGCTTAAATCTTATATGGGAGGCCCTGACGAGAAGGCTCAGAATGCGGATAAAAAAGCAAAAAATGCAAAGCTTATGGGTTGCCGCGTCCTTTTAGCCGAAGATAATGATCTGAACTGGGAGATTGCCAGTGAACTGTTGTCGGAACTGGGACTGGATCTGGACTGGGCCGAAAACGGAAAAATCTGTGTGGAGAAGTTCAGAGACTCAGAAGTGGGTTATTATGACGCTATTCTTATGGATATCCGTATGCCGGTACAAAACGGTTATGAGGCCACCCGTGAGATTCGCGTGATGGATCGGGAGGATAGGAATATACCGATTATTGCCATGACAGCGGATGCTTTTGCGGAGGATATAAAACGTTGCCTGGAGTGCGGCATGAATGCGCATGTGGCCAAGCCGATCGATGTGAAAGATGTGGCAAGGCAGTTGGAAAAATTTATAAAATAAAAAAGAAGGTTCCTGGAATGTAATCCATGGAACCTTTGCTTTTTACGAAAAAAGTTTGTTGCAGAAGTCTTCTGAAAGCTGATCCGCGTGAGATTCATCCAGCTCAGGGAAAGACTGAAGGAGCTGCTTTTTGACGCGTTCGGAAGCCATCAGGTATCGGACTTCTTCTGCCGTGTCTACCTCTATATCCGCGAGCAGTTCGGAAGAGGACAGGTTCTCTGCGGCCCATGCCCGGATACGGGCTTCCAGGGAGTCTTCTCTGGAGATCTCATCCAGAAGCTTCATGGCCTGCCGGAAAGAAATCAAAGCAACAATCAGAAAAAGGATAAAAACAATTTCCATGACAGCCAGGGAAAAGACGCTTAAAGGGAGCGTGATGACGCCGATGAGGGCAAATGTGATGAAAAGGAATCCCGCGCCTCCGATGATCAGGAAGGTCCAGGCGGAAGAGCGGGTATCCGTGTGTTTGCTGCGGGCAGAATTGTAAGTACTCATAATCAGGTCTCCTATAGATGCTGTTGTGTTTTATTGGGTATTTTAACATGGATAAGGAGGATTTGCAAATGGGAGTTGGGATGAAGATCACGCTGGTTACGGTGGGAAAAGTAAAAGAACGGTATTTTACGGAAGCAGCGGCGGAATATATAAAACGAATCAGCAGGTATGCGAAAGTGGAGCTCCTGGAGGTGGCAGACGAAAAGACACCGGATCAGGCGGCGGAAGGAGAAAAAAAACGGATTCTGGAGAAAGAGGGAGAACGTATTCTGTCAAGGATTCCGCCAGGGGCCTTTGTGGTGGCACTGGCGATTGAGGGAAAGATGCCGGATTCTGAAGAGCTGGCAAAGCAGATGGAAAAATGGAATGTGGGAGGCATAAGCCATGTGGTCTTTGTGATCGGAGGATCTTTGGGACTGTCCGGTAAAGTGATGAAAAGAGCCGATTATGCGCTGAGCTTTTCCAGAATGACTTTTCCGCACCAGTTGATGAGAGTGATCCTGCTGGAGCAGCTCTACAGAAGTTTTACGATACGGAACCATACGCCGTACCATAAATGAGTTGTTGGCTTCGCGCCCCTTTTAAAGGGCGCGCCGCCAGAGTGCGCAGGACTGTATCGACTTGCTGGAGACTACAGTGCGGTGAAAATGGCACCAGATGAAACTTCTCCATCGGTTCCTGCTACGGTCGCTGCAATACCTACAATATTTACAATCTCTACGCATAATAGCACCCCCTTCGCATGTATGCGCATATAGACGGGTTGTTGTGCTGTTATCTTAACCTTAACAGAATCTTAGCGAAGTTGCAAGCTGTTTTTGCGATTTCTTATTAATTTGGCTATCAGGAATTTTTTGGATGAAACTTACATAGCAACAATTGACTTTTTCCGGAGCATATTATATATTTAGAAACATAATAAAAGGAGTCTGAAGACGTTTTGATGACAGCGGTGGCAGAGTCAATAAATATAATACAAACAGACAGGAGGTATAACAGGTATGAATATGCAGGAAATTGCAAGAATTATTCTGGGCTTAAGGGCCGACGGATGGGATGAAAAGAAAATAAATGATTTTATGCTTTTTATCGAAACCGGGGATGAACAGTATAAACCAAAGGGGAAAGAAAAAACGGAATAATTTGCCGGATTCGGCAGATAGCGGGGGAATGGCCCCGCTATTTTAGGTTGGGTTAAATTTCTTTTAAAAGTTCTGCAATTGTAATTTTCAGGCCAGGGAAAATTCCGCTTTTTACAGGCAGATCGAAGGTATAGAGCGACGGAGCGGCATCTTCTTCGTAATAATAGACAGTGATCCGTTCTTTGTCAGGGTCAACAATCCAGTATTCCCGTACCCCTGCATCCGAATAGAGGGCATTTTTGAGAATGTAATCGTGTTTTCGGCTGGATGGGGATACGGGATGCTCCTTTCTGCTCTGAATTATAAATGTGAAGCGTTTGACTCGAGAAATTTCAGTCTCTGCTTTATTTATAACAGCACGCGTAGTCGTATGTCAAGAACAGACAGTTAAATAGAATCAGAATATGCTCTGCAATCTTAAGAAAAATTTAAGTTCCGTAATTATTGAGGAATTTTGGCCGGAGTGTTATAGTAATAAAAGGTGTATTTGAAAAATATTCCCAGGATTTCTAGATTATATGGAGGGTGAACAGGCAGTGAATAGAAAAAGAATCGTTGCATTGATGCTTGCGGCAGTTATGGCTTTGCCGTCCCATGTTTACGCAGAGCCGGCGGCTCCTGGCGGGGCGGACATGCCGCTATTGGAGGAGACAGGTATCCAGGCAGGGATGCCGGAAACGGAGGATGGCCGAACAGAAGCGCCGGCGGCGGAAGACAGTAAAGAAGAGGCTCCCGTGCAGGATACGGGAAACGCCCCGGCGGATCCGACGGGCAGTGAAGAACTGGCAGAGCCGGAGGCACCGACTTTGGATACCGGGAACGGAGTGGACGGATCAGAGGAAGACTCTGTGACGGGGACGGAGGACGCAGCGGGAGCCGGCGAAGGTTCTGAGGGGGATTCTGCCCAGGAACCGGCGGCAGTCACCTATGATCTCTGGATTGGCGGCGCGCAGGTGACGGATCAGAATCTTTCGGGTAGCGGATGGACGTATGATCCGGAAAATAAGATATTGACGCTTGCGGATGCGGAGCTTACAAGTACAGGTGATTATGCTGTTATGGCAGAAGATGACCTTACAATCACAGGTACAGGTACATTGTCAGCCGGTAATATTGTGATCTGTCAAACAAAAGGAAGTAAGCTGACACTGAAAAAAGCTGATTTGACTTTAAAATCGGCAGGAAGTTATTTAATCAGGACAGTCGGCGCTGTAGATATAAGCGATTCTACAATTACTTATATTACAGAAGAAGGTAAAAAAAGCGACAGTTCAGGTATAGACAGTGATTCGCTTCGTATTGCTGAGAACAGTAAAGTTACGATTCATTCCAGTAAAGGGATTGCGTTAAAAGCCAGGAAAACGCTTGAAATTGCGGACAGCGTGGTGGAGGCAGTCAGTGACGCCAGCAGTGCGATCACTGCAGGTTCTATCAGTGTTACCGGTAAAAGCAATGTCAAAGCGGAAACATCATCAGCATTTGACGGTGCGGTTCAGGTCGGAGAAAACAATGGAGTACCGGATCTTACATTAGGTGACGGTCTTCTTATTCTGGATGATGCCAAACCTAACGAATCCAAGAGGTTTGAGATCAGTTATACATATCTTGTTACAGTAGAAGGCGTGTACAGTGAGGGCAGTTATAAAGTCGGGGAAGTAAAAGATAATATTTATACAGGATATTATTCTGCCGGAAAAAATGTAACGGTCTGGACAGGGGAGCGCAGTCCCAGATATGTTCTTGACGAAGTCATCCTTGACGGTATAGAAGCCAATAGCCTTAATTGGTCATTTGACAATCCGGATAAAGATCCCGGCAAGGAAGATCCGCAGCGCTTTTTCACGTTTATCATGCCGGAGAAAGATGTCTCAATCACTTTGAAATGGAAGCGGATCAGCGATGAACCGGATATCATCGGAGACTTTAAAGTAGACGAAAACGGAAAACTTATTGGATTCAGGGATGATGTGACAAGCCTGCCGTCCAGAATAGAGATTCCGGCGGAAGTGACGGAGATTCCGGAAGGTGTATTCAGTGAGGGCATCGGAAGGAAAGTTACGGAGGTGACTTTTGAAGTCTCCAGCAGCCTGAAAGTAATCGGGGACAATGCGTTTAAAAATTCAAGTTTGCAGAAGATTATATTCAAAAGTCAGCTGGAAAGTATCGGAAAAGGGGCGTTTGACTCCTGCAGTGATTTAAGGACAGTTACGATGCCCAAAGGCGTGAAGACGATTGGAGCGGAAGCTTTCAGAAACTGCACCCATCTTTCGGAAATAGATGTAACCAACGCGGAGACGATTGGGGATCAGGCTTTTGAAGCATGCAGCGCGCTGACAGAAAAAGCATTTGGGGACAACCAGGTGTTAAGCCGTATAGGCAATCATGCTTTTAGGAACTGTAAAGGGATAGCTGTACTTAAATTAAGAGGGCGGACAGCTAAGACGGTGTCTTTTGGAACAGGTGTTTTTCAGGGGTGTACGGAACTGGTAGCCGTAGACCTCCCGGACGGTCTTGTAGAAATCTCAGAAGAAGCGTTCAGGGACTGCATCGCGATGGAAGAGGCGGTAGTGCCTGCTTCGGTAATTGCGGTCAGGGACAGTGCGTTTAGAGGATGTAAAGCATTAAAGAAAGTAACAATTAATAATCAGGACGGTCCGGACGGGACGAGCGCCGTGATCCTGGTGGAAACTTCATTCCCGAGCGAGAGAGGAAAAGAGCTTACGCTTTGGGGATATGACGGTACGGTAGAAGAACATGCCGGGCAGATGGGGTATACGTTCCAGACAAGATTTGAAAAATATACGGTATCGGAAGCAGAAACAGTCAACTCCGAGCAGGGGGAAATTAAATTTTCTACTGCATTAAACGGGGCATTGAAAAAGTCCGTAAGTGTTGTTGCTGGAAAGAAAGTATATGTCAGGCTGATACCAAAAAGCAATTACTGGGTACGTCCAGGATCGGTCAGTTTAGAAAGTAAATTTGAAGAGTGTGTGCTGGAAAAAGTTGACGGCAAGGAAGTTGTTTACAGCTTTATTATAGAACCTTCCAGGACGTCTACAAAAGTTAATGTAAGTGCTTCTTTCGATAAAGAGACCGAGGTAAAGAAACCAACAGTAGATGTGGAAGATGTCGGCTTTATCCGTGTGACAAGAGAATCAGGGAGTATTAAGACTTTAAACTTCGATAAAGCAGGGAAAGAAGTAAAACTGATTTTAAGCACCAATACGAATACAAGAGATCGGGGTTCCGCACCATGGAGATTTAAATTATCTTCTAGTGATCCAAAGGTGGCGAAGGTGGAGAGCGACGGAACGCTTCGCAGCATCGGTATGTCTGAGAATAATAAATGTATCATTACCGCAGAGCCAAATGTAACGGCATCCGGAGTGACGCCGGGCGTTTCCATGCAGTTTGAAGTGACCGTATCGGCCAAAGCAAGCCCCGAAGAACTGCAGTTTAAACTTTCTGCTTTTGATGATCTTGCCAAAAGTGAGATTATCACAGAGGATGCCTGCGGGTATCCGGTAATCCGTTTCAACAGCAGCCATCTGGCGCAGGCATCGAGAAGCTTCGACGCGGTTTTTGAAGCTTTGGACGGAGACCATGAATCTGTGTTCGTATCTGCCACATGGAGTGTGACAGATGATACGATTGCTACCATAGAGTCCACCGCGACGGAAGATAACAGGAACCGGATCACCGTCAAGAAAGGGGCTGTAGGGGAAACAGGCATAAATGTTTCTGTAAAACGGACAGGGGATAAAGAAACTCTTACAGCGCGCCTGATTATTCAGGTTGTGGATGCAACGCCCAGACTGAAAGAGAAGACGGTTACGGTAAATGTGAAGTCCAATACAGGTACGCCGTTTACCTTAGTACCGGTGTATGGGTATGATATTGACGAATCTTCCCTGGTACTGAAAGAAAAGCGTGAAGACCTGCCATATCCCGAGGCAACGAATCTGATTGTTAGGAACGGCCGCATTATGGCTACAGGAAACGGAGGAATCGGAAATTATGAAAAAGGCCGTTTCCTGATTGAGGGTTACTATACAGATGAAAAAGGCGGAGGAGTATTCCGCGTACCTGTTAAACTGACTGTTACCGATCAGACGCCGAAGCCTGCTGTCACGAAATCCGGCAAGATCAATCTGTTCTACTGGCGTTCTGACATTCCGGACCCGGAAGCGGGAAGCGTTGTATTTAAACAGAATATAGAATCAGAAGAAGTTGAGAAATATGAACTTGTGTCTGCCGAACATGATCAGTACTGGAATATCTGGGAGGCTTCCGGCAGGACAGACCCGCTGGCTGCCAATTTCCATGTAGAAAAAGACGCAGACGGTAACGCGGTTGTCACCCGAAACGCGGCAGAACTGATGAAACTGAAGAATAAAGCAGTTACATCCGGTTATCTGTATATCTATTATAAAGGATATACTTATAATAACAATGAAAGACCGCCGAAGGTAAAGATCAGTATTCCGACCGTTACGACAAAACCGTCCTGCGTGCTTTCCAAAACAAAAACGGCAATCAGCAACTATGTGCAGGCAGGACAGACTTATGAAATTGAGCTGTTAGATAAAAAGACAAAAGAGCGGATCGATCTGACCGGCGCACAGGTGGAGCTGGGGACTAAGACGACTTCTGCGCTGAAAGGACGGATCGATACCGGAAATATGGTAAATGAAGCCGGTAATCTGTCCTTGAGATTCAGCGGAGCGCCGGTAAAAGGAAAAGTGATTTTCAAAGTTCAGAAAGCATCCTGGAGCAGTGCGATCAATTATACGTTTACGTTAAGTAAGACCAACAGCCTTCCTAAACCGAAGCTGTCTGTCAGCAGCTTAAGTTTCAGGGAGGGATCCGGTCAGAGCGCGACTGTGAAAGTAACATGGAATCAGCCGGAAGCAAAATTAGTCAACATGGATGTAAGTTCTTCCAATGACGGCGGCATATCGGTTTCTTACAACGAAAATTATGAAGAACCGGGAACAGGCGTTATATCTGTACAGTCCAGCGGCTTTTTGTACAAAGGAACTTATAAGTTTCGATTAAAACCTCAATGGGATTACGGAACAGGATATCCACAGTCAGGAAAGAATGTGACGCTTACCATAAAGGCAGTTGCCGAGAGTAAAAAAGCTTCCATCACTCTGTCAGGGAACGACACGCTGGATCTTCTGAACCGGGATAAAGCGGCTGTCTATAAAGTCAAGATGACAAACGTATTTGGAGCGATCACGGATATTAAGCTGGAAATATTTGATGATATATACGGTGAGATCGATAATGAATATACGATAGATGGTTCTAAGTATTTTGAAGCAAAAGCGAATGCATTAGAAGGAACGGTTTCACTCTACGCCAAAAAAGATGCCGTATTCTTTAAAGGAGGTTCTAGAAAAATTGCCGGAAATTCGTATAAGCTTCGTATGAGATGTATGGTAAACGGCTATGAAGTAGTTTCAAAAGCCGTCACTGTAAAAGTCACGCAGAAAATGCCTACATTAGAGCTTGACAAAGAATCTCTGACCATGTATGCGGGAGAGCGGTATTTCCCCAATATGCTTCATGAAGTTAAACTTACGAAAAAGACACAGGAAAATGTAAAAATCCTGAAAGTCGACTGGACGAAAGACGCATCCAAAGCGCGTAAAGAAGCAATTGAGATTGTCGGTTATGATCCGGGGACGGGGAAACTGACTTTGAAGCTTAAGAACGCGGCCAGACTTAAAATGGAGACTGAATATACATTGCCTTTTGTGGCGGTCTGCGAAGGACAATTTGTGGAACTGGACGAAAAAGACAAAGAAGTCTCCGGCGGAAAAGCTTTCAACATTAAATTAACAATAAAAAAATAGGCAGGTGAATCCATGCAGGATCATGTAGAAAATATAACAGAATCACTTAGAAAAGAACTTAAAGTCACGAGGATATGGTGTGCCATATCCTCCGTGATCACATTTTGTCTGCTTGCGGCTATGATTGTCCTTTTATGGAAGCTGCAGCCGGCATATGAGTTTATGAAAGAGGCCGGTCCTGTTGTCCGGCAGACGCTCGAAGAGACGGACCTGGGCCAGCTTTCCCAGTCTTTAAGCGGGCTGGATGTGGAGGCTCTGAATGAGACTTTGCAAAGTCTGGATACAGAAGAACTCTCAGAAGTGCTGGAGAATGTAAATAACTTGTCCGCCCTTGTCACTGAGATGAATGAAAAATATGACTCCATGATGTCCGCCTTTGGCATGGGTGGAAGGTAGAGGGAAATCATAGAGGTCTGTTGTGGCATCCGGGGTCATGATAATTTCGTAGGTGTCCATTAAACCAGGCCTCTTTCAATGGTATCAAATATTTCATTTTTTATGAGGCTTCTGGCATGATGGTG
>DKVI01000023.1 GCA_002491115.1 Lachnospiraceae bacterium UBA7182
TCCTTCTACACTTATAAGCATAGGAGACAGGGCGTTTTCCGGGTGTAATAAATTATCAGAAATAAAAATTTTTAATCCAGATTGTACGATTTCTGATAACAGCAACACCCTTCCAAGCAGCATAGTAATATATGGTCACGAAGGTTCCAAAGCGCAGGATTATGCTGAAAAGTACGACAGGACTTTTGTCATCCTTGGTACTACACCGGATATACCGGTTGAATCTGGAAATATAGCAAACTTTAATGTTACTCCAATAGCAAAAGGTATACTGGATTCTCCCATCAACATTTCAGGCAAACTGACATTGTCGTCGGATGTGGATGCTTCATCATCTGTTCTCCAGGACGAAGTGGATAAAATTGCCTGGACAAGCAGTGATCCGGATATTGCAAAGGTTACAAAATGCAGTGGAATAATGGGCGTGGGCAGCCGTTATGCAGAACTGCTTATATGTATAACGCCACATAAATCCGGAACAGTTACGATTACAGGCACTGCTTCCAATGGAAAAACTGCAAGCTGCGATATAACAATATCCGAGCCGGAGATTCCGGAAAAAACTTATTCGGCAAATTATTCAGAGGATATGAAAGACTTTCTGACGAATAAAGGGACTTTTAATACTCTTAAATATTTATCCCAGGACAGTAATTTTGCCAATTCAGCTTTTGTATATCAAAACGACCAGAAATTTGGGGCGCAGTTGGAACTTGTTTTAACTGATTTGTATTATCGTGGGACAGATGGATGGAAAAATCTGTTTAATGCAGGTACTTCTGTCGAAGATGCGGAAAAGATTCTGGCAGCATTGCTGCAATCGTATCAATCCGACTGTGAAAACCTGGCAAAAGCGAAGACAGCGCAAAAACTTGCTAAGGTAACCATTGACGCTTTTAATGATTACCTGAGAGACAGCGCAATTGGGTCTATGGTAAATGAAGATGAGATGAAAATCCTTCAGCATAAGATGGATGAAGGATATGTAATCGACAAGCTTATGAATAAAGAGTATGATCAACTGATAAAGGACTTGATCAGAGAAAATGATGCGAAATTTAATGAGGACGTAAGAGCGGAATTAGATGGATTTATGAAATCCAAAGAGCTGGCTGATTCACTTTCTGTTGGTTTGGATATATTTGAAAAAGGAGTGAAAATTTTATCTTTCACACAGGATACGGTCAATAAATTATACGAATTGGAAAGCCTTTTAACAGCGGATGAGATGTATTGCGAGATGTTGCTGTATTTAAAAGAGAATTGCATTTATGAGGTCGTCCAAGAAGCGGCGGGGAATGTATATGACACTGTAAAAGGCGGTATGGATGCAGTTGTGAAGGAATTTCTTGGTTCTGTTGCCGAATGGGCGCTGGGAGAAGGCCTTGATAATGCATTGAATATTGCGTTAGACGCCTGTCCACCTGCCAAAATTATTAAAAATGGATTTACTTGGGGCGCGACGATTTCTAATACATTTTTACATACAGGTGATATACAAAAACTAAAAGATTCCATGCGTTCCGAGGCGTATATTGGAAACTGCCTTAGTATGTGGGCATTACAAAACTATCAGGATTTTTATGATGCGATCGGAACATCGGAACAAAATGAAGCGGCGAAACGGTTATATTATAGTCTGTATATGCTCTGGCAGACGCGTTCCGAAGGAGAGAAGACACTGCAAAGCATGATGGCGAAGCAGGACACCAAATGGAGCGGATATTATACCGTTTCAATGAAGATATCGAAAGCTTTGGACAGTATGAAAGACTCTGTTTTCACACAGAAGCGGACAGAATCCCTCTTGGGAATTACTGTTTCCTGTCCGGTTGACGTTGAAATATATGACAATGACGGGAAATTGCTGGCAACAGCTAAAGACGGTGAGGAGTTCAGTGGATATACAGATGGCGTATACTACTATGTTTGCTATCAGCCGTTTGAAAATGATTATGTAAAATATATATATTTTCCTGAAGGCAGCGGATGTTCAGTGAAATACATAGGAAACGATCAAGGGTTGGTAGACAGTTCCATATCCAGTATTTCAGATACAGGGATTATGGAAGAACGATATTTTGAAAATACGCATGTTACTAAAGGAACTATCATATCAATAGATAATGTTACTCCAAACACCAGAACATTTATTGTGACAGATCCTGATACAAATGAAATGAAATTACATTCGTTTGACAAGAGAGGAACAGATTATATTACGGTAGAACAGATTACTTTATCTGAAAACGAATGTCAAATGAAAGCAGGCAGCCAAAAAATGCTTACGGCAACTATAATGCCTGCAAATGCGTCCAGCAAAAAAATAGTATGGTCTTCTAATGATGAAACGGTGGTTACTGTTAATAGTGATGGAGTGATCACAGCAATTGCAGCGGGTACTGCGCAGATCACAGCGGCAATTGAAGAGATAACGGTTGTATGCAAGGTGACTGTTGCGTCTGTTGGTGAGGATGAGCCGCCAGTCGATATTTCATCCGGTGATATTCTGGATGAAGATCTCCCCGCCGACGGCCAGATTCCCGCAGGCCTTTGGATCGCCAATCTGCAGGATAACTACCTCTACACCGGGAAAGCCATAAAACCCGCAGTCCGCGTCTACGACCATGACAGGCGGCTGAAAGCAGGCCTGGATTATACGGTCAGCTATAAAAATAATACAAAAGTAAACGACACTTCCCAGCCTTCCAAAACGCCTGTAGTGGTAGTGAAAGGAAAAGGCGATTACACAGGTACAGAGACTGCCGCATTTAACATCCTGCCGGTGGATCTGGATACGCTCACAGCGGAGCATATGACGGTTGCATACAATAAAAAAGAGCAAAAGAAAGTCCCGGTTCTGTATTACAACGGCAAAAAGCTTTCCAAAAACATGGACTTTACAGTCTCTTGGCCGGATCAGGGGACAGACGCGTACAAAGCCGCAGGTACATACAGGGTTGCATTGACCGGTACAGGCAACTTTACCGGTACAAAATCCGTGCAGCTTACCATAACGGATAAAAATCTGATCAGCAAAGCGGTCGTAGGGAAAATAGCGCCGCTGCCCTATACAGGAGACGCGCAGGAGCCGGAGTTTACGGTCGCATTAAAAGGCGCAGCGCTTGTAAGAGGGACGGATTATGAAGTCGAATATACAGACAATATATCCGCCGGTACGGCGACAGCGATCCTGACGGGCATCAACCAGTATGCCGGTACGAAAAAAGTGAATTTCAGGATCACAGGGACATCTTTAAAAGGAATATCTGTAACAGGGCTGGAAGATAAGGCATATAACGGCGAGGCACAGATCCCTCCGGTGAAAGTCACGCTGAATGGAAAATCTTTGGCCGAACATGACGATTATGAAATATCCTGTTCTAAAAATGTAAACGCCGGAAAAGCATCCGTCACGATCAGGGGGATTCACGCTTACACCGGTGTAGTCAAAAAGACTTTTCGCATTGTGCCTTACGATCTGGAAAGTATGAAGGATCAGATCCAGGGAACTGTTGTTGCCAAATATATGAAAGGCGGCAGTAAGCCCACGCCGGAACTGGTCTTTGCGGACAAAAAACTTACCGCCGGAAAAGATTATACGATTTCCTATAAAAATAATAAGGCTGTTACTGCTTCCGGAGGGGAGACGCCCATAATGGTCATAAAAGGCAAGGGCAATTTCCGAGGGACTTTATCAAAAGAATTTACCATAACGAGTAAAGCACTGGACGATCCGGAGTCTTCGGTAACACTGACCGTGGCGGACATACCGTTTTCGGATAAAGCCGGAAAGTGTATCAGTAAGCCGATCCTGACAGATGCAGACGGGAAAAAACTGACTGCAGGAAAGGACTATGAAAAGGTCGTTTATACACTGGAAGACGGCACCCTGTTGTCAAATCAAGATAAGCTGGATACCAGAACAGAAGTCAAAGTCAGTGTGAAAGGAAAGGGGGCATATACAGGAGAACTAAAAGGCGCCTACCGGATCACTGTGAGCGACTTTGCCAAAGCCAGGATCAGCATCCTGGCCCAGGCGTATACCGGCAGGGAAATTACTTTAAAGCCAGATGATGTCACGGTAAAAATCGGCGGTACATCATTGGTCTATGGAGAAGATTATGAAATCATAGAGGGAAGTTACAGAAATCATATAAAAAAGGGCAAGGCAACTGTGACGATAAAAGGAAAGGGGAATTACGGCGGCATTAAAACGGCCAAATTTAAGATCACGGCAAGACAGTTTGTGTGGTTTTGGAGATTATTCAGATAAGTAAAGTCTGATATATTTGTCACCGTCATACAATCAACGGTCGAAAACAGGCAGGGCGCGCCGCATGGTCAGCGCCCCTGCCTGTATCTGATCAGGATACAGGTAAGCTTAGATGTCCTGGTACTTTTCCTGAAATTCCTCCACGGATTTCACATGGGTCGCGAGACGGCACCATTCCTTCAGGCGCTTTTCGTCGTGTTCTTCCTGTATATGGCGGCGCAGGCCGTCGGGAATACGACCGATATCCTCCAGAAGTGCAAGGACAAGGGCAGATTTTCCAAGCAGTTGCCCTCTTCGCGGCCAATTTGCCTTTGTTCTTTCCGAATGTATTCCATTGTTTCTTTTTCGTTATATTCTGCAAGCAACATGTTAAGCACCTCCGTTCGGCATCTT
>DKVI01000034.1 GCA_002491115.1 Lachnospiraceae bacterium UBA7182
CTTTTGACACCCACATCATTATATGCATCCACAATATTTTTCAATACAAAGTTAATAGCATTCGTCGCATATGGATTTCCCAACGAATTGAGAAAAACAAAATCAGTAATCCCGTCGATCTCACTCTTTTGGCTCATGCCCAATAAAAATAAAGTTCCTTTTGCTTTAACAGGCTCTTTCTTGCACTGGCTGTCAATGGAATGCTGCGCCGTCCTGCGATACAAAATAAAACCCTTCCTCTTTTATCCTTTACAGGGGGCAACAGGCGTGTTATACTGCCTGCATACCCCGTTTTTCTGTGTTTGCGGGTTACTCTGCCTTTGCCGAAGTTGCCGCTTCAGCAGAGGCCTTTTTCAGTTCTTCTTTTAATTCTTTAAGTTCCTTCATGGCATTATCAAATGTCTTCCCCATACCGCGCCGGTTGCGGATCATTTTCTCCATGGCTTGTCCCTCCTTTCACCTGATGATATCAATATACACTTTTTAGTTTCTTTTGTCAATAATTATTTTACATTAATTAATTTCATTTTTCAGAGCTTATTTGACTTTTTACACTATATAATGTATAGTAGACATATAAAAAAATAAGGAGCATACAGAGATATGGCAATCAGTATGGGCGAAAAAATAAAGATAATGCTTAAACGTCGCAATATGACATTAGGCGAATTAGCCGAGCAAACTTCACAGTCTCGCCAAAATCTGTCAAACAAAATGAGCCGCGATAACTTCAGTGAAAAAGAACTGGCAATGATAGCCGTTGCTCTTAACTGTACTTATCATGCAGGCTTTACCATGAATGATACAGGGGAAGAAATATAACCCTCATTCTTCATCCATAGCGCGGAAAATTCCGCTCAAATATCACCGGGACAACGTACCCGAAAATATTCGGATACCTTTGTATAATCCACGCCCATTCCCCCAGACTATGTAAAGAAAGGAAGTTAATATTATGAGTAACCGCGAACTGGCCGAGATCCTGATAGACCAGATACCGGAAAGCAAACTGTGTTATGTTGTTGCTTACCTGCAAGGCGCTGCAATTCCGGATGAAACGCCAAATGTCGAAACCTTAAAGGCGATGGCGGAAACTGATGAAATGATAAAGGCAGGAAGCGGGCAGCAGTTTCCCGGAAATGCCGAAGAATTTACCGCTTTACTTCTGTCAGAGGATTAGTCATGTTGATTTATCTGGCATATAAGGCCATCTACAGAAAGGAGTCCTGCCCATGCCACCAGCATTAGCACAGGAAAAAATCTATACCGAAGAAGACTACAACAATCTTCCGGAAACTGTCCGCGCGGAACTGATTGACGGACAGTTATACTACATGTCCGCACCCAGCAGGATGCATCAGGAAATATTGTCTGCTCTGCATATCCGTATTGGTACTTATATTCTCTCTAAAGGCGGTTCCTGTAAGGTCTATCCCGCCCCATTTGCCGTCAAACTGTTCAATGACAGGGATGATACCGTTGAGCCTGATATAAGCGTCATATGCGCCCCTGAGAAGCTCACAGACAGGGGATGCACAGGTGCGCCGGACTGGATCATTGAGATCATCTCTCCCAGTAACCCGGAGCATGACTATATCCGCAAGCTGAATCTGTATGCAGATGCAGGAGTCAGGGAATATTGGATTGTAGACCCTCGTGACCGTAAAATACTCGTATATGATCTGCAAAATGAACATGCAGAGGATTTTACAGTAAAGCCATACACATTCCAGGACAAAATAAAGGCCGGCATTTATGAGGATCTCTGGATTGACTTCAAAGAACTAAACTTATAAACATCAAATCCACCAGCCGTCACTATTTGCGGTAGTGGCAGCTGTTTTCTTCCTTGCTTTTCACCCGGATATGACGTACAATAAAGCGCATATAATATTTAAATCGTGCTTTTAAAGGACAATAAACAAATGAAATATATGAACTGTTTCGCGAAACTGGCCGTACAGGTTTATCAGTTTATAGTCACCGGTTTTTTCTGGATAATCCTCTTTTTTCTCAGTATTTTAAGCATTTTAAGCACCTGTTATATCAAAGCGGATTCTTCTGAAATCTCCTTTTTTGTCAAAGACAATATTTTTCTGAATCTGAGTGCCGTTCTGCTTGTTATTTTTCTGTTTGCCGCCTGTAAAAAGTCGAAACGTCTGCACGCTTTTTTTGAACGGCTGGAAAATGACGAACCGTTTTTCCAAAAACATCTCCGGGTTTTATTATATGTGCTGCTTACAGCCTCTGTGATCTGGGTTCTCGCCACACAGTATATTCCCCGCGCGGATCAAAGTTCCGTACAGGAGGGTGTATATTCTCTGCATATTAAAAACTATTTCATGTTCGCCTATGACGGCTACCTTGCACGATATCCAAATCAGCTCGGACTGGTGTGGCTCTGTTATCTGCTCTCTATTGTTTTTGGCAGTGACAATTATATATGTTTCCAGCTTTTGAATGCCCTTGGCATCTTCCTTCTTTACCGGGAGATGGCCAAAGCCTGTGAATATCTGGAATTCCGGCGTATTGTCCGGCTTGCGACCGTCGCAGCGGGAATCCTGTTTTTTCCGCTTATCATGTACTGCTCTTTTGTTTACGGCAATATACTGGGACTTGCCTGTTCCTTATCCGCCGTCAGGCAGGAACTTGCCTTCTTTAAATACAAAAAGAAACGAAACGCCGTATTTTCGGCTGTCATGATTACGCTCGCAGTAACACTGAAATCAAATTATCTGATCTTTATGACAGGTATGGGCATCTATGCCCTGATAGAGCTGATTCGGCAAAAACAACTGAAATTTTTCATACTTCCTGTCCTGATCCTGGCAGGATATTTTTTCCAGGCGACCGTACCGGCTGCTGTCTCCCGGCAGGTCACCAAAGAGCCCATGGATCAGGGCGCAAGCTCCTGGTCCTGGGTGGCCATGGGACTGCAGGACGGACCGCGGGCGCCCGGATGGTATAATGAATATAACTGGCACTCCTATACCGACAGCGATTATACTACGCAGGTCCATGCACAGACAGCAAAAGAAGATATCAAAAAATCGCTTTCCTTCTTTTTGGGACACCCTGCAGAAGCCGGACGCTTTTTCATCAAAAAAACCGCGTCCCAGTGGAATAACCCCACCTTTCAGTCCTTTTGGACACCCCAGATCCATTCTTCCAATATTAAGCCCGGCAACTGGGTCTGGCGGTTTACCGGTACAAACGGCATGCACCAAAGTGTAAGGTTCTTAAATTTGCTGCAGTCTGTTATATTATTCGGGGCAATCATCTATTGTGTCTTTTTTCACGGAAAAGCAAATTATATACCTTCTTTAATCTTTGCCCTGATCTTTGTCGGCGGATTCATCTTCCACCTTTTCTGGGAAGCCAAAGGACAATATACGATTTCCTATTTTGTACTTTTATTTCCCTATGCCGCCGCAGGATATGACGCTTTGTCCGAATGCCTGGCACATCTTTCCGGACGCCGTCCTGTAACCCGCCCCGTGCCCGCCCGCCTGCTCCTGACCGGCCTGGCTGTACTGACCGCGGGCCTGCCTGTACTTTTTGCCGGAAAGTACACAGACTGTCTGACCGCAGATACAGAAAAATATTTCCGCTATCTGCAGCAGACGGATCATACGCCCGTTCTCAAAGACGGTATCTATCACCTGTGTACAGACTCCGGTCTTGCACTTGGCCTGTCCGACTTTAAGAAAAACACGACTGACTTTTCTTTCTGTCCCATGCAAATGAGCGCGGAGGATACAGACATCCAGATCACGCATTATCAGGATACTGCATGGCTTCGTTTTTGTTTTACAGATTTATACCTGACGGCGGCCGAACAGTCCGGACAGGAAGACCACCGGACGGTTTCTGCCTCTTCTCCTTCCGTAAAGGAAGAACAGCAATGGCAAATAAAAAGTGCCGGAGACAGCAGTGTCTATATTTTACAAAATGACGATTATGCTCTTACTTATGATGAAGATACCCAAAGCATCTGTCTTACCCCTTTTGATGAGGGAACAAATCAGCTGTGGTTCGTAACCCGCTAAAAAATACAACTTTAAAAATACAGGAGGAAAACCAACCATGAACCCGTCATCCAGACAAAATACATCTGCACCCAGGCACCTGATGCTTTATTTTTTCATCTGCCTCGCCGCGTTTATCACACTTTTATTATTAAACTGCAGAACCGTTTATACCGCCGATGACTATATGTATCATTTTTTCTGGGAAAGTTCAATGCCGACTGAGGCAACAAGACCCATGAACGGAATCGCCGATCTTCCGCTGTCTTTATGGAATCATTATAACGGATTCAACGGCCGGATTGTCAGCCACGCATTTGTCATGTTCTTTATGATGTATGATAAAATGCTGTTCAATATCTGCAATTCCCTTGTATATGTTATCACCGGCTGGCTCCTGTTAGCCTATATAGAACCTGACCGCCGAAAATGGAATCCATGGTATCTGGCGGCTGTTTATCTGGCAATGCTTGTCTTCTTTCCCAGTTTTGGCTGGTCCGTGCTGTGGTTGGCCGGCGCATGCAATTATCTGTGGACAAACGCTTTGATACTGGCTTTTTTTCTTCCGTATCATTTTTATATGGATACTTCCAGAACCGGCAGGCATTCTTTCCTGAAAGCACTGGCCATGATACTGCCCGGATTTATGGCAGGAGGTTCCAACGAGAACACCGGCGGAGCGATCGTATTATTGTCCCTTTTATTTATCGGCCACTGGGCTTTCACAAAGAAAAAAATACCCCTTTGGAGTATAACGGGAACACTGTCCGCGTGCGCCGGAATGGCTGTTACACTTTTGGCGCCCAGCAGCCGGTCGCGGATCACGTCCGAACCTCTGCAGCTTTCCACTTATCTTAAAAGAATCCGCGAACTGATCGGATTTTCCTATCACTATATTTTATTACTGCTCATTGTTCTGGCTGTCATCGTATATTTTTTTATAAAATACCGAAAGGAGAACCAGGAAGAATGGCGTGGCGACCTGATTGTTCCTTTCTACTATTGTATTTCCGCGGCAGCCAGTGTCATTGTCCTGCTTGCATCCCCGCTCATAAGCGGTAAATCCTGGATACTGGCAGTTAATTTTCTGATCATTCTCATCGGACGGTTCGCCTTAAAAATGAGTTATGACGGATATCCTGTAAAAAGGGGAATACAGACAGCATCTGTTCTTTTATGTATCTTTGCGGCTTTGACATTCGGCTTTGCATGGAAAGATTTAAGCCGGACTTACCGCGAAGTACAGATGCAGGTACAGATGATCAGCGAACAGAAAGCGCAGGGGATTATGGACACGGAAGTCTTTCTCCTGACTCCGACAGAAAACACTTACAATGCAACCCGACATTCTCCCAATGTGTCAGACAATAAAAATGACTGGTTTAATCAATGGATGGCCCGTTATTACGGCGTGGATTCTGTCACAGGAACCAAAGCCGGACCGGAGATATAAACCTGCTGTTTTTCTGCCGGGAAAAGCGCCGCATACCCTGCCGGTTCTGCGGCGCTTTTTTATTCTGTCTTTGATCTTTGATGCTATTTTAACTTAAACGAACTTTTAAGCGACACAATCCTGTTAAATACCAGCGCATCTTCTTTTGAGTCCTTTGCGTCTACACAAAAGAAGCCGTTTCTCACAAACTGGAAGCTTTCATAGGCCTTCGCTCCTTTAAGTCCCGGTTCCAGCTTCGCATGTGCGATCTTTAAAGAATCAGGATTAATGTTCATACTGCCGTCTTCATTATAAACGCCCTTTTCTTCGTCGATCAGATTCTCATATAACCGCACTTCGGCATCTATGGCCTGCGCCGCCGGCACCCAGTGGATGGTTCCCTTTACTTTTCTGCCTGCAAAGCCGCTTCCCGCCTTTGTCTCCGGATCGTAGGTACAGTGCACTTCCGTCACTTTTCCTGAATCGTCTTTTACAAAGCTTTCGCATTTTACAAAATAAGCATGCATCAGGCGCACCTCATTGCCGGGAAACAGACGAAAATATTTTTTCGGCGGGTTCTCCATAAAGTCTTCCCGCTCGATATACAGTTCCCTCCCAAAAGGAATCTTCCTGCTCCCCAACGCTTCATTTTCCAGGTTGTTGGCCGCGTCCAGATACTCCGTTTTATCTTCCGGATAGTTGTCGATCACCAGTTTGATCGGGTCTAACACCGCCATCATACGGGATCTTTTCATCTTCAGATCTTCCCGGATGCAGTATTCCAGCATGGCATAATCCACGGAGCTCTGGCTTTTGGACACGCCGCACAGTTCCACAAACATCTGAATGGACTCCGGGGTAAACCCTCTCCGACGAAGCGCCGAGATGGACACCAGACGCGGATCATCCCAGCCGTCCACGATACCGTCTTCCACCAGCTTTTTAATATATCGTTTGCCCGTCACCACATTGGTCAGATACAGTTTGGCAAACTCGATCTGGCGGGGCGGATTCGGGTAGGCAAGTTCTCTTACAACCCAGTCATAAAGCGGACGGTGATCTTCAAATTCCAGCGTGCAGATCGAATGGGTGATCCCTTCTATGGCGTCCTCGATGGGATGGGCAAAGTCATACATAGGATAGATGCACCACGCATCCCCGGTATTGTGATGACTCATATGGGCTACCCGGTAAATGACCGGATCGCGCATATTCATATTGGGAGAAGCCATGTCGATCTTCGCGCGGAGTACTTTCTCCCCATCTTTGTAGACGCCGTTTTTCATATTTTCAAATAATTCCAGGTTTTCTTCCACGCTTCTGTCCCTGTAGGGGCTGTTCTTTCCCGGCTCTGTCAGCGTCCCCCGGTACTCGCGGATCTGCGCCGCCGTCAGGTCGCAGACATAGGCCTTTCCTTTTTTGATCAGCGTCACAGCCGCCTCATACATCTGCCGGAAATAGTCGGAGGCGAAAAACAGCCTGTCCTCCCAGTCCGCGCCCAGCCACTGGATATCTTTTTTGATCGCATCCACAAATTCTGTCTTTTCCTTGGTGGGATTTGTATCGTCAAAACGCATATTGAACTTGCCGCCGTATTTTTTCGCAAGCCCGTAGTTTAAAAGGATCGACTTGGCGTGCCCGATGTGCAGATAACCGTTGGGCTCCGGAGGAAAACGGGTATGCACTGTATCATATACGCCTTCTGCCAGATCCTTGTCAATCTCTGTCTCAATAAAATTTTTGGAAATAACCTCATTCTCCATAACAGGGTCCTCCTCGTACAGATAATTTGAAAAAAGCGGAAATTCCACAGGAATCTCCGCCTTTAAAAGCTGCTGACGGGAATCGGACCCGTGACCTCCGCACTACCAATGCGACGCTCTACCGACTGAGCCACAGCAGCTTATCCTGTCGCTTTCACCCGCGACTTGATTATAATATCACAACCGCTTTTTTGTGTCAATATCTTTTTGGACTTTATCCAACTTTTTTTTCAATCTCTGGATCGAATTATCGACAGCCTTCTCATTTTTCCCGATCACCGCCGCGATCTGGCTGTAACTTCTTCCTTCCAGGTACAGTTCCAATACCAGTTTCTCCATACCGCTTAACTTTCTGTGTATCTGGTCGTATCGGCTTTCTAAATTCTCCTGGTCAATCAGAAGTTCTTCCGGATTCGTTTCCAGCGAAAGATACGGCTCTTCGTCCAGCGGCACATAGGCATTTAAAGGCTCATGCTTTTTGCGCTTGGAGGCCTGCACCGCCGTATACATCTGCCGCATCACACACAGTTCGGCGAAGGTATAGAACCCTCCGTCCTCAGGACGGTAACTGCGGACAGCCTTAAAAAGCCCGATCATCCCTTCCTGGATCAGATCGTCGTTTTCTCCGCCGATCAGATACATGGTGCGGGCCTGTTTTTTCACCAGCGGCTTATATTTATCCAGCAGATATTCCATAATATCTGTCTCTCCTGCCCGAAGTCTCCCAATCAGTTCTTTATCGGACAGATCTTTATATCTCGCTTTTAAATCCATTCAGCCCATCCTCTGCCGTACGATCTCATAAGCCAGCACGCCCGCGGCTACGGACGCGTTTAAGGAGTCAATCTCTCCTTTCACAGGAATGGCCGCGGTAAAATCACATTTTTCTTTCACCAGCCGGCTGACGCCTTCACCCTCATTCCCGATCACAAGCCCTATGGGGCCTTTTAAGTCCAGACTGTACATCACGGTACCGTCCATATCCGCGCAGACAAACCACAGCCCTTTTTCCTTCAAAGCCTCTATAGTTGCCCCCAGATTCGTCACTTTTGCCACCGGTGTATAGTTTAAAGCACCTGCCGAAGCTTTTGCCACCGTGGCGGTCAGCCCCGCCGCCCTGCGTTTGGGAATGATCACCCCATGGGCGCCCGCCAGATTCGCCGTCCGGATAATGGCTCCCAGATTATGAGGGTCTTCAATGTTATCCAGAAGAATGAGAAAAGGCGGCTCTCCTTTTTCCTCGGCCAGTTTTAAGATATCTTCTACTTCAGCATATTCGTAGGCGGCAGCCAACGCGATCACGCCCTGATGTTTTCCGGTTTTTGACATCTGATCCAGGCGCTCTTTTTTCACAAAGTCTGTCAGCACATTGCCTTTCCTGGCCTCCCGAAGAATACTGTTCACCGGCCCGTCCTGACAGCCTTTTAAAACATACAGCCTGTCTATGGTCTTCCCGGAACGGAAGGCTTCCATGACCGCGTTTCGACCTTCTATTGTCATCTCCTCATATCTCACGGCGTTCCTCCTGTCTTATCCATTCCCAGCTTAATCAGATCAATCATACGGTCTGTCTGTCCCGTCAGGTACAGATATCCCATCAGCGCTTCGAATCCTGTGGCATGCCGGTACTCATGCACCGTGGCATGTTTGGCCATGGTGGAAGTTCTGGCGTTGCGGCCCCGTTTAAACACCTGTGTCTCTTCTTCCGTCAGCTCGTCCCGGACCGCAAGAATCAGTTCCGCCTGGGCGGAAGCTTTCACATACCTGCTGGCTTTTTTATGAAGCGCCTCCGCCTGCCGGTTCCCCTGTCCCACCAGGATTGTGCGGATCATCAGTTCATAAATACCGTCTCCTATATACGCCAGCGTCAGCGGTGAATAGGTCTTTATATCCACATCGGGAAGGGCAAATACTTCTTTTAAATAGTTTATGCTCTCTTCCATTTTACTCCTTCGCGGGTGTCCTCAAGGACAATGCCTTTTTCAAGCAGAAGGCCGCGGATCTCGTCCGCCCTCGCAAAATTCTTTTCTTTGCGGGCAGACTGACGTTCCTTGATCAGCGCTTCAATATCCGAATCTAAAAGTTCCTCTTTCTTTTCTGTGATAATGCCCAGAATATCACACAGTTCCTTAATTTTTTCCCCAAGAGCATCCGCGAAAGCCCTGCTGCTGCCCTCTCTTACGTTGGTATTGGCGTATTTTACAAGGTCAAACACGGCCGTGATGGCATCCGCCGTATTAAAATCGTCATCCATGGACGCATCAAAAGCTTCTTCAAAGTGCTCTGCCTCTTTTATTTTCCCGGATTCTTCTTCTGTCAGGGATTCGGTTTTGGCATGCTCTGATATGAATTTCAGATTATCCACTGCCGTCAGAATACGCTCCAGGGCATTTTGGGAAGCTTCCATCAACTCCGCGCTGAAGTTAAGCGGACTGCGGTAATGGGCGTTCAGCATAAAGAAACGAAGCACCTGCAAGTCGTATTTTTCGCTGATCTCCCTGACCGTAAAAAAATTCCCCAGGGATTTGGACATCTTCTTATTATCAATGTTTAAAAAGGCGTTATGCATCCAGTAGCGGGCAAACTCTTTGCCGCTGCAGGCCTCGCTCTGGGCGATCTCGTTTTCATGATGCGGAAATACCAGATCTTCCCCGCCTCCGTGGATGTCGATCTGCTCTCCTAAATACTTGCAGGACATGACGGAGCATTCAATATGCCAGCCCGGACGTCCGTCTCCCCAGGGCGAAGTCCAGTACGGCTCTCCTTCTTTCTTCGGTTTCCACAGGACAAAATCCAGCGGGTCTTCTTTTTCGTCTTCCCCGGACACCAGAAGGGCGCGGTTTCCCGCCTGCAAATCGTCCAGGTTTTTGTGGGACAGTTTTCCGTACTCCTTAAACTTTCGGGTGCGGTAATATACGGTTCCATTGACCGCATAGGCATACCCTTTCTCGATCAGCGTGCCGATCATATCCAGCATGCCGTCAATCTCCTGAGTGGCAAGGGGATGGACAGTCGCGGGTTTGATATTCATCCCTTCCATATCCTTTTTGCACTCGTCGATATAACGTCTGGAGATTTCCTCCGACGGCACGTCTTCTTCAATGGCTTTTTTGATGATCTTATCATCCACATCCGTGAAATTGGACACGAAATTAACCTCATATCCTTTGTGTTCCATATACCGGCGTACCGTGTCAAATACGATCATCGGCCTGGCGTTACCGATATGGATAAAGTTATAGACGGTCGGCCCGCAGACATACATACGGACCTTTCCTTCCTCCAGCGGAATAAAATCCTCTTTTTTCTTATGCAGTGTATTATAAATACGAATCATTTTCCGGCATCTCCTTCTACTTTTTTTCTCAGTATGGCAAGCTCTGTTCTGAGCTTTTTGTTTTCTTCCCTGAGTTCTGATATGGCATCTAATACCGGGTCCGGCAGATTGACATGATCCAGATCGTTCCTGGGAATCCTGATATTATCTTTTTTTACGATTCTTCCCGGCACGCCTACCACAGTACAGTTGGGCGGCACAGGACCCAATACCACGCTTCCGGCCCCTATCTTGGAATTTTCACCTATGGTGAAGGAACCTAATATCTTGGCTCCGGCACTTACCATCACGTTATCTTCCAGAGTCGGATGCCGCTTCCCGTGCTCCTTTCCGGTTCCGCCCAGCGTCACGCCCTGATACAACGTCACATTGTCGCCCAGAATCGCGGTCTCTCCGATGACCACGCCGGTTCCATGGTCGATAAAAAGCCCTTTTCCGATGGTCGCACCCGGATGAATCTCGATTCCTGTTTTTCGCGCCGTTTTCTGTGAAAGCCACCTGGCCCAGAAATAATGCCCTTTTACATACAGTTTGTGCGCAATTCTGTATTTTAAGATTGCATGAAATGTGGGGTAAAGAAACACTTCCATATTTGACTTGATCGCAGGGTCCCTCTCCCTGATCACCGCGATCTCTTCTTTAATATAATCGATAAATCCCATGACTCCCTCCCTGTCCCTATATAACAAAACCCCCGTCTTCATAGGATATGAAGACGAAGGCATCCTTAACGTTCGTTTCCTGCATTGCCTGTTCTTGTATAGAATATGAAATTTGATGAGATTTGTCAAGCGTCAAACAAATTCCGACAGGCAGATTCCAAGGCTTTCAAAAAGCATGGATGCCAGTTCCCCGATACTGAGTTCCAGATCCACTCTCTCTGGCATGCCGGTAAGCTTTTGGGCCCTGCTGCCCTCCGGGGATACCTGCCAGGCGTAATAACCGTTATTTTTTTCAATGACAGGGTCCTTCACATAGAGGCAAAGCGTCTGCTCCTTATGACTGTGTGACAGACTCAGCATACGGCATACATCCGTGACGCGGGCCATGTATGACGGAACCGGCTCTGAAGATGCCTCCCCTGCCTCCGCCTGCCGTTCTGCCTCCAGGTTCTCCATATAACGGTCGTCCCTTTTACAGAACATCTGACACCGGGCTGCCAGATATCGATTCTGCGCTTCTGCATCCATCTTTTCTATCCGCCGGGGCAGTTTCGTATGGGAGCAGATCCGGACAAAATCATAGGGCGCATAGATCTTTTCGCTGGCCGGCATGAGAAATACAAAGGGAATTCCCAGAGACGCCGTATCATGCAGCGCCTTTTTAAGCAGTGTTTCCATACAGCCTTTATGCCGGTATGCCTTCCTGGTGGCAACCGCCACGATATATCTGCTTTGCACCTCATACCCGTTGACAATCATTTTGTAGGGGTTTAAATGAAGCATGGAGACAATGGTATCTTTATCTTTAAGAACCAGGATCTCATTGTCCCGGGTCTTATATTCATAATAAAAATCCACAAACCTTTGAGAGTCTTCCGGAAATACTTCCTCATATAAAGGCCGTGAAAATCCCTTCTCTTCCAAAGCAAGGTAATAAGGTGTTTTCGTTATTTCTTCTGACATCCCGCGCACTCCTTGCAGGGCCTGTCCGCTGCTTCCCTGTCCTGGTCAATATATGCCGTTATGGGCATCACAGCACAGACAGCCTGGGAAGAAATTCCCTCTCCTGTCCCCGTAAAACCAAGTCCCTCCTCTGTGGTGGCTTTGATATTTACCTGACTTTCATCTATCTTCAGGGTTTCTGCCACATGCCTGATCATCAGGGGGATGTGGGGCGCCATCCTGGGACGCTGTGCGATAATCGTCGCGTCGATATTCAGAATCTGATAGTTGTTCTGCTCCAGCAATCCCCCCACATGTTTCAGAAGTCTGAGACTGGAAATTCCCTTATAAGCCGGATCCGTATCCGGAAAATGCCTGCCGATATCCCCCAAAGCCGCCGCGCCAAGCAGCGCGTCCATAATCGCGTGCAGAAGTACGTCCGCATCCGAATGTCCCAAAAGCCCCTTTTCAAAAGGAATCTTTACGCCCCCCAAAATCAAGTCCCGGCCCTCTGCCAGCCGGTGTACATCATACCCCATGCCAACTCTCATAACCCTGTCTCCCTTCCTGTTCCACTGTTTTTTAGTATACCAAAAAAGTCCTTGAACTACTCAAGGACTTTTCGTCGTAGCGAGAGGGGGACTCGAACCCTCGACACCACGGGTATGA
>DKVI01000010.1 GCA_002491115.1 Lachnospiraceae bacterium UBA7182
CCATTACCCCTGAAGAGCCTTTTTATATCATATTTATCAGCTCGGTCTCCATATTCAGAAGATCCACATACAGGACTTTTCCGTCCAGGACAGTTTCCCGCCCACATAAATACTTGATCGCTTCCGCCGCCTGATAAGCGGCGCAGACAGCAGGCGTAAAAGACAGGCTGCTTTTATCAGTAAGCTTCACATCGCTGCCGCACAGGATATCAAGAATCCGGCTTCCCGGCATGACCAGGCTGATCTGGGCATACCATCCTTTGATCGCGCCGTACACCATCGGAATCTTAAATTCGCTGCACTGTCTGCCCATAATCCTCCGGGCAGCCATATTGTCCACTGCGTCCAGGATAAGGTCATGACCTTTTAGCAACTGTTCTGCATTCTCCTCTGTCAGAAAAGAATCAATAGCCGTAACTTCGGCCTCACGGTCAACAGCTTTCGCATGTTCTTTGGCGGTTTGGGTTTTGGAGGCGCCAATTCTGTTTTCATCACTCAAAAGCTGCCGGTTTAAATTACTTTCTTCAAAGCAATCCCCGTCGATAACCGTTATCTGCCTGATTCCTGCCCGCAGAAGATATTCCAGCAGATAACCGCCCAGGCCGCCGCATCCCACGATGCAGACTTTCTTTTTTGACAGTGTTTGCTGTTCTTCTTCTGATATAGCATGCAGATTTCTCTCATATCTTGCATTCATGCCTCTTTAGCCTCCCCCCACAGGAGGAAATAAAGCCAGGATGTCTCCCTCCTTCACAGGATCTTCAGGTTTGCTGTGAAAACCGTTGATCAGAAAAATGGAAACCTCTTCTTCCGGTATCCGGAAGTGTTCAAAAACATCTCTTCCGCACCTGAATTTGTCGCCTTCGAGAAAGATAATCTTTCCTCTCCCTTCCCGAAGGGTTGCAAACAGTCTTACTTCTATCATTTGCCGACGCACTCGTCAAGGCCAAGTTTCTTTAATGTCTCGTCAGTCGGGAATGCGTTTACCCATCCTCTTGCCTCATAATACTGAGGAAGCGTCAGCGCGATCTGAGAGGTCATGCCCTTGGATGGTCCGTCCGGAATCGGAACTTCCTGAAGTCTCTTTGGAAGCCTGTCATCTTCCGGTTTCATACCGGCAGCTTTGTTGAACATTCTCTCAATATTATAAATCCTGTCTCCTACCTCTAAAAGCTCTTCCGTTGTATAATTGGTGCCTGTAGCCGCATTCAGAAGATCTGCGTATTCCTGCGCTCCCATTGCAAAGGAAGTAAACAGGCAGTTACCCATGGAGTCGATGACTGCGGTCAAATCCTGGAAGGTCTTCGCCCACGCTGCTTTGTCGTCTGTCACTGTACGATCAAGCTGCTGCGGCAGGCCTAACACTTCAGGACTGATCATATAGCCGCGTACATGGCAGCCGCCGCGGTTGGAAGTTGCATATGTAATACCGATTCCCTGGATTCCGCGTGCGTCATATGCCGGCATCTCCTGCTTCTTGACAGACATGGAGATCTCCGGATGTCCGTAGTGTTCGCATAATCTTGCAGAGCCGGAACTCATCAGCCACTCAAGTTCTGTATTGGGATCACCCATACGTTTTGTCCACTCAATAAGAGCCTCTACCGATCCCCATTTAAGCGGAACTCCGCCGCACTCTTCTTCTTTGATATAACCTTTATCATAAAGTTCCATGGCGGCTGCAATCGTACACGGAGTAGAGATTGCATCCAGACCATACTCGTTACACCACATATTCGCTTCGTCGATGGCATTTAAATCATTGTTGCCGCAGTTACCGCCGTATGCCCACAATGGTTCATACTCCGGGCCTCCTGTCACACGGCCGTTTACGTCTACGACACGTCCGCATCCGATCGGGCAGCGATGACATGCACTGTTTTTCACAAGATATTTCTCTTTCAGCGTCTCACCGGAAATATCATCGCCCTGAGGATAATAAGCGCCCTGCCAGTTGTTGGTCGGGAAACATCCGATATTATTTACAATATTTACAAGCACTGCGGTACCAAGATCTTTTAATCCGGAACTGGTCACCGGGTTTGCTTTCAGAATCTCAAGAGAACGCTTGTTGGCTTCTTTTAAAGCTTCTTCATCATAGACGATATCCAGTTTCTTGCGGGTCGCTTTCACAACGATGGCTTTCAGTTTCTTGCTTCCCATAACAGCGCCTACGCCGGAACGGCCTGCCGCGCGGTCTTTATCATTCATAATGGCGGAAAGAAGAACTTTCTTCTCGCCTGCCGGTCCGATATTCAGAACTGAAGCTTCTTTCCCGTGTTTTTCTTTCAATGTATCATCAATCTTCTCGGACATCATGCCTACATACTCTTCTGCGTCCAGAATCTCGATTTTGTCATCCTCAATATTCAGATAGGTCCATTTGGAAGCTTCTCCTTCCACAATCAATGCGTCCCATCCTGCATATTTCAGCTTTGCGCCCCAGATACCGCCGGAATTAGAGCATGCGATCATCCCGGTAAGCGGGGATTTTGTACATACCATGTATCTGCCGGAGGACGGGGACAGTGTTCCTGTCATGGGGCCTGTGATATAGACCAGTTTATTGTCCGCCGACAATGGATCTACAGTAGCCACTCCCTCATCATACAGAATCTTCGTTCCCAGGCCACGGCCGCCGATAAATTTCTTAGCCAGATCAATGTCCAGCTTTTCCACGGTAACCTGCCCCGTTGTCAGGTTGATCCGCGCGATTTTCTCATAATAACATCCGCTCATACAACATACCTCCATGTAAAGTTCCGCTACAGCCTTACCGCGCCGGGCAATAGATTAATTTCTGATCGCTTTGCGCCCCGAAATCAATCTGGCGCGTCCGGGCTTTCGCTGTTTTCTGCATTTTTTTATATCATAACGTTCGTACACAAAAATAGCAATAAAAACAGACGAAAACACCTAAACACTGTGCGAAATGACATATATCTGCACCAAATACATTAAAAACATCTGCCGGCAAGGCACCCGCCGACAAGTTTGTCAGCAGGTGGGATGCCTTTTATGTAAAACTTAGAAATCTACCTCTGTATCATAGTAGCAGCACTTAAGCAGTTTTTCCATCTCTTCCTGGCTCGGCTGACGCGGGTTGGAACCTGTACAGGCATCCAGAATCGCATTGGCTGCGATTGACGGCAGTCTCTCAAGGAATACATTCTCAGGTACAAAGCCCTGCTCTGTGGGATAGCTGTCTTTTCCGTAATTCTTGATACAGTGC
>DKVI01000065.1:0-8054 GCA_002491115.1 Lachnospiraceae bacterium UBA7182
AGAAGCGGTGTGGCACGCCTGTAAAATGACATGTTTTTATTAAGAATGGCTGTAAGCCGGAGCAGAGATCATCAGGAAGTCTTTGCGCCGGCTTTTTTGGTGTATAAACAACAAGACTATAGAAAGCATCGATGTATAAAACTGTGAAAATTGCATTACTGTCTTGTCACCTGTAAATAAAAGGTGTATAATGTTCAGGAATATTAAGCGCGGAAGCGTTCTGAAACCGTTCCGAAAAAGGGACGCTGGAAGGGTGCAGCGTAACTTTAACAGGAGGAATCGTGTCACCATGACAGTAACAGAGGAAATTCTATCTTTAAAGAAAGAAAAAGATGCCATTATTCTGGCACATTATTATGTGCCGCCGGAAGTACAGAAAATCGCCGATTACATAGGAGATTCTTTTTATCTTAGCAAAGTGGCGGCCAGTACGGATGCAAAGGTACTGGTCTTTTGCGGCGTCTCTTTTATGGGAGAGAGCGCCAAGATTCTGAACCCTGATAAGACGGTTCTTATGCCGGACGCGGAGGCGGACTGCCCCATGGCCCATATGGCGGATATTGAAAAAATCAAAGAACTGCGCAGCCGGTATGAAGATCTGGCGGTAGTCTGTTATATCAACTCTACGGCGGAACTAAAGAGCCATTCGGATGTATGCGTGACCTCGGCCAATGCGCTGAAAATCGTAAAGGCGCTTCCGAACAGGCATATCTTATTTATTCCGGATGAAAATCTGGGGCGCTATATCGCCTCTTTGGTTCCTGAGAAGCATTTCATCTTCAATGACGGGCGTTGTCCCGTCCATGCCAAAGTGACGGCAGATGCAGTAAAGAGGGAAAAAGAAGCTCATCCGGAGGCGGAACTTCTGGTGCATCCGGAATGCGTGCCGGAAGTGCTTGCGCTGGCGGATTATATCGGCAGTACTTCCGGAATCATTCAGTATGCCACAAAGAGCGACAGCGCTTCTTTTATCATCTGCACTGAAGAAGGCGTTCTTCATGAGTTGAAAGAACAGAACCCCACAAAGATTTTTTATATGGCGGAAGATTCTTTCCGGTGTCCGGATATGAAGAAGATCACCCTTGAAAAAGTACTCGCCGTATTAAAAGACGGTTCCGATCCGGTGGAAGTTGATCCGGGGCTTGCGGACGCTTCGATGCCGCCCCTTAAACGGATGCTGGAGCTTTCAAAGTAAATGGGCGTCTGCGAGGGAGGAAACAGACTGTGAAAACAGATATTGTAATTGTAGGATGCGGCGTGGCAGGACTGTATGCGGCGCTGAATCTGCCGGAAAACAGAAAAGTTCTGATGATTACCAAATCAGAAGCCGAAGACAGTGATTCTTTTCTGGCACAGGGAGGGATCTGTGTCTTAAGAGATGAAGATGATTATGAGCCTTTTTTTCAGGATACCATGAAAGCAGGGCATTATGAAAACAACAGAGAATCTGTGGATATTATGATTCGTTCTTCCAGAGAGACCATTAACGATCTGGTTTCTTACGGCGTGGAATTTGCAAGGAAAGACGGAGAATTTCTGTATACAAGAGAAGGCGCCCACAGCCGGTGCCGCATTCTCTATCATGAAGACATTACCGGGAAAGAGATCACCAGCCATTTGTTGGAGCAGATCAGAAAAAGGAAAAATGTCACATTGATGGAGTATACCACGATGATCGACCTGCTGGTGAAAGAAAACACCTGTTTTGGCGTAGTGGCGAGGGATTCCAAAGGCAGGATTTTTCCCATATGGGCAGACAGCACGCTTCTGGCCTGCGGCGGGATCGGGGGACTGTATGTCCATTCCACGAACTTCCCCCATCTGACAGGAGACGGGCTGGCGGTGTGCCTGAAACATAAAATAGAGTTGCTGCATGTGGACTATGTCCAGATTCATCCGACAACGCTGTATACGAATAAGCCCGGACGGCATTTTCTGATTTCCGAATCGGTCCGGGGCGAAGGCGCCTGTCTCTATAATAAAGAAGGAAACCGTTTTACCGATGAACTTCTGCCAAGGGACAGGCTGACAGAAAAGATTCTAAAACAGATGGAAAAGGATCATATGCCTTTTGTCTGGCTGGATATGCGTCCCATCGGGGAGGAGACGATCCGGAACCATTTCCCCCATATCTGTGAGAGATGCCTGGAAGAAGGATATGATCCGGTGACAGAGTGTATTCCTATTGTGCCTGCCCAGCATTACTTTATGGGGGGCATTAAAGTAGACCGGCACTCCAGGACTTCCATGGACCGTCTGTATGCAGCCGGGGAGACAAGCTGCAACGGTGTTCACGGCGCCAACCGCCTGGCCAGCAACTCTCTTCTGGAGAGCCTGGTATTTGCCAGACGGGCGGCTCTATGCATGGAAACAGAAGCAAGACAGCCGCTGAAGGAATCCTGGCCTTTTGTGGAGAGCAGTTTGTATCAGAATGAGGCAGAGCTTCAGAATCAGTATAAAGAACTTGTGTTAAAAGAAATTGAGAGGATGAAAAAAGCACATGAACAATCAGATTACCATGACCCTGAATGTAGATCGGCTGCTTTTGCAGGCGCTTCAGGAGGATATTACCAGTGAAGATATCACGACAAATTCTGTCATGAGAGAGCCGAAAAAAGGAGAAGTGCAGCTAATCTGCAAGCAGGACGGGATTGTGGCCGGACTTTTCGTCTTCGAGCGTGTGTTCACTCTTTTGGATGCGGATACAGCCTGTACTTTTTACTGCGAGGACGGGGATTTCGTAAAGAGCGGCCAGTTGATGGGCGTGGTTACAGGAGATATCCGCGTGCTTCTGTCAGGAGAGCGGGTCGCTTTAAACTACCTTCAGAGGATGAGCGGAATCGCCACTTATACCCATTCCATCGCGTCGCTTTTAAAAGGAAGTAAAACGAAACTTCTGGATACCCGTAAGACCACGCCCAACATGCGTGTGTTTGAAAAATATGCGGTAAAAACAGGCGGAGGATATAATCACCGTTTTAATCTGTCCGACGGAATTCTTTTAAAAGACAATCATATCGGAGCTGCGGGAAGTGTGGCAAACGCGGTAAAAATGGCAAAAGAATATGCGCCTTTTGTGCGCAAGATCGAGATCGAGGTGGAGAATCTTGATATGGTAAGAGAAGCCGTGGAAGCCGGAGCAGATATTATCATGCTGGACAATATGACGCCTGAGATGATGAAAGAGGCCATCAGGATCATAGACGGCCGGGCCGAGACCGAGTGTTCCGGCAATGTGACCAGGGAAAACATAGAGCGCCTCCTGGATGTGGGCGTAGATTATATCTCCAGCGGTGCGCTGACCCACTCGGCGCCGATTATGGATATCTCATTAAAAAATCTGCATGCAATATAAAATGACAGTAAACCGGAGCGAGGACATTGAAGAAGTCTTTGCTCCGGTTTTTTGTGAACATAAAGGTACACGATTCTTGACAACTTGGCGATTTGTTTATAAAATTAATTGAGCATATGCAATACGAGTACAAACATAAAATGTCAGATGGCAGATGGAGGGAAAAGCAAAATGAAAAAGATGTGGAGACACAGATTGACGGCATGGATTTTGTCTTCGGTCATGGCAGTATCGGCTATACCTGTAACGGTACAGGCAGAGCCGGCAGAAGACGGCTATACAGAGGAAGTGACCGTGCAGGAAACGGAATCGGAGGTGTCCGAAGCAGAGGGAGAGAACGCTTTGGAGGAAAGCGAACAGCCAAAAGCAGGCGGACAGGATGAAGACGAAGGAACGCCGGAAAATGGGGCTGAGATAGAGTACGTTGAAACTGAAATAGAAAATGCCTATCAATTTGGCGGCGCGCCAACAGAGCGGGAACCTGCTGTTTATGCAAGAGCCAGGAGCAACGATGCGGGGATTGAAGACTATTTGTACCAGCAAATACAAGCGCGGGTTGAGGAAGTTGATCTTTCTGCTTATAATATTGCGTGGAGCGATGCAGGGCGCAAAAGTATTACTAATATAATCGGCGGCATACTGAATGAACATCCGGAATTTTATTTCGTTGGAAAAGAATTTGTATATTCAGGTTTGAATGGCAGTGTGATCAGCGTCAAAATTACATATAATAAAACATTAGATGATACAAGGTTTCAGCTTGGAGTAAACAAAGCATTGTCGGTTGTGAACGCAGGGATGTCTGATCTGGAAAAAGCGATTGCACTGCATGATTATATAGCTGTCAATTGTGAATATGACAAAGAAAATTATGACAAGAAGTCAATACCAGATATATCCTACACAACCTATGGTGTGTTTGTGGAAAAAACTGCAGTTTGCGAAGGGTATGCATTAGCTTATAAATACTTGCTGAATAAACAGGGGATCAATTGCTATATGGTAACAAGTGATTCGATGAATCATGCCTGGAACCTGATTGAATTGGACGGGAAATACTATCAGGTGGATGTTACTTGGGATGATCCAACCTGGGATCAGCTTGGAAGAGTCCGCCACTGGTATATGTTTCGGAGTGATCATGCATTTAAAACAATTACAAAACAACATGCAAACTGGCAGGTGACAAGCGGCAGTACGGTAGTGGATTATCAGGCGACAGATGTACAATATGATAATGCTTTCTGGACAAATTGTGATTCTCAGATGATCATTACAGATAATGGCTGCTATTATATATATTCATCCGAAAGTTCATATGGAAATGCGATTAAAAAAGCTTCTCTGTCAAATGTTTCAGGAACAAATACAACAATTGTAGAAAATGTTGGAGTCTGGCGAGACTGGGACAGTAGTGACAGTTATTGGCCGGGAGCGTATTCCGGATTGTTCCTGGATAATGGACGTTTATATTATAATACACCGAACGAAGTTCGTAGTGTCGCCTTAGACGGCAGCGATGGCAGGCCTGTGTTTACACCAGACATTTCTAAAGGATATATATACGGCATTGCGCTTCGTGATGGAGAATTGGCGTATTGCCTGCGCCAGTCTCCTAATCAGAATGGAAAAGAAACCGTGCAGTACTCCGGAATCAAAATTCCAGCCGACCAGCCGACTGATATTCCTGTGGCAGATATTACACTGGATCAAAATTCTCTGACACTGGTAAAAGGCAATACGGCAGTCTTACAGGCGACGGTTTCCCCGTCTGATGCGACAGACCGCACAGTCGTCTGGTCCAGCAGTAATAGTTCCGTCGCCACAGTATCCGATGGCAGGGTAACGGCCGTTGGGGCGGGAAACTGTACAATTACGGCGTCTGCAGGAGAAAAAAGCGCCTCCTGTAATATAACAGTAAAAGCTCCTTACATTATGGTTACAAAAACGAAAACGTCCTATGAGTGTGGAGATACATTGCATACAGATGATTTGGAAGTGACCTATTATGACGGTACAGGAACCAGTACGAAGATTCCGTCTGGCTATACCACGAATGCGTCTTCCATTGATATGTCTACGCCGGGGATAAAGACGCTGACCGTTACTTACAATGGTCTGATGGCATCGATAGAACTGACGGTGACAGAAAAAGCCAGTTATACAGTAACCTTTGATTTGCAGGGACATGGGAATGTACTTTCTGAATATATACATTATAAAAATATCCGGAAGGACAGTCAGATTGCGGAACCGACTGCGCCGTCAGAGGCAGGATATCTTTTTAAAGGCTGGTATAAAGAAGCGTCCTGTATAACTTTATGGAATTTCGTTACGGATGTTGTAACAGCAGACACGACCTTGTACGCGAAGTGGGAGCAGATCATACCTGTACAGAGTATTACGTTAGACGAGACATCTCTGACCTTGAAACCAGGTTCCACAGCCAGCCTGTCTGCGACTGTCAGTCCATCGAATGCCACGGATCCGACGGTTATATGGTCCAGCAGCAATGAAGCAGTTGCTGCTGTGAAAGACGGCGTAGTGACGGCGGTAGGAGAAGGAAGCTGCAGTATCAAAGCGACGGCAGGCAGCAGACAGACTTCCTGTATTGTGCATGTAAATGCTTCCGGAACCGCGGATCAGATCGCAGATGGAAGTTATGAAGGAATTGTCTGGAAGATTGACAGCAATGGGAAACTGACAGTGGAAGGTAATGGCAATGTCCGGGCTAATCATGACTCTGTTGAGACGATTCCCTGGTATGCATACAGGGACAGAATTCTGTCCGCAGAGGTCAATGTGACAGGCATGACAGATGCATATCAGCTTTTTTCCGGATGCTATAATCTGTCTGCAATAGATTTAAGTGGTTTTGACAGCAGTAGTGTGACAGATATGTCATATATGTTTGAAAACTGCGGCAGTCTGTCAGAACTGGATCTGCATAAATTTAATACAGGAAATGTAAGTTCCATGTATGGAATGTTTTCCGGCTGCAGCAGTCTGGCAGAACTGGATTTGAGCAGTTTTGACACAAAAAATGTAAAACATATGTTTTCGATGTTTGATAATTGCAGCAGTTTGTCTGAACTGGATCTGAGCAATTTCAGCACAGAAAATGTAGTAAGCATGTCCACAATGTTTTCCGGTTGCAAAAATCTGACAAATCTGGATATCAGCAGCTTTAATACTGAAAAAGTTACAGGCATGGAGTATATGTTTACTGATTGCAGTAATTTGAATGGCCTGAATCTTGGCTCCTTTCATACGGAACAAGTCACCAATATGTTCGCAATGTTTTGGGGATGCAGTAGTCTGACATATTTGGATATCAGCGCTTTCAATACGGAAAACGTAACAGATATGCGCTGGATGTTTTCTGACTGCGGCAGACTGGTTGACCTGAATGTCAGTCATTTTAATACGGGAAATGTAATATATATGTCCGGGATGTTTTATGGCTGCAACAGATTGGCCGGGCTGGATGTCAGTCATTTTGATACCGGAAAAGTGACAGATATGAGTTCAATGTTCTGCGGGTGCAACAGCCTGACAGGGCTGGATGTCAGTCATTTTAATACAGAAAACGTGACGGACATGAGCTGGATGTTTTCTGGCTGCGGCAGCCTGACAGAATTGAATATCGGCGGTTTTAACACAGAGCAGGTAGCAGGTATAAGCGGGATGTTTTCAGATTGCGGCAGCCTGACAGAACTGAATGTCAGTAGTTTTAACACAGAGCAGGTGACGGGCATGCACGCGATGTTTTCCGGCTGCGGCAGCCTGACAGAATTAAATGTCAGCCATTTTAACACGCAAAATGTGGAGACTATGGAGAGCATGTTTTATGGCTGCCGTAGTTTGAAAGCGCTGGATCTTGGCAGTTTTGATACCGGAAAAGTGATCAATATGGCACATATGTTTTGGGACTGTAGAAGTTTGACAGAACTGGATGCAGGCGGTTTTCATACTGAAAATGTAGAAAATATGGGTTACATGTTCAGCGGTTGCAGCGGCCTGAAAACATTAAATGTCAGCGGCTTTAATACCGGCCGTCTGGTAAGCGCAGATGATATGTTTAATCTCTGCGAAAATCTGGAGATGCTGGATCTTGGCAGTTTTGATCTGGAAAATACAAAAAACGCGACATCTATGTTCTGGGATTGCAGCAGCCTTGTCAGGATACAGGCTCCTGTAAATGTGGGTCTGGATATTTATCTTCCTTCAGGAGACTGGTATGATGAAGAAGGAATACCGGTTACAGTACTCCCATGGAATCTGATTACCAGTGTAACTGTAATGAAATATACAGAGCCTGTCATTACTTACCCATGTATAACAGCCACAAAGGAAAAAACTTCTTATGTATGTGGAGAGATATTGAATCTTGATGACCTGACCGTGATTTATCATGCAGATGCGGAAAATGAAAAAATTATCACTGATTTTACTACAAATGCATCTGAGATCGATATGTCAGAACCAGGTCATAAAGAGCTGGTGATTACATATGACGGACAAACAGTGAACATACCTCTGATGATTAGAAGAGAGACGGAATATCCCGTCGAAGACATCTATACAGTAACCTTTGACCTGCAAGGCCACGGAACAGCTTTTGAGGAATATGAAAACTATAAAAATATATAAAAAGGGAGAAGTGATTCAAAGACCTCAGGATCCGCAGGAAGAGGGC
>DKVI01000065.1:8372-8604 GCA_002491115.1 Lachnospiraceae bacterium UBA7182
TGAAGCATGCACAATTGCTTGGGATTTTGCCAATGACAAAGTGGAAAAAGACCTGACACTGTATGCAAAGTGGGAGAAAGCCAGCGAAAAGCCGGAAGATCCCATTGAGGAGATTTATGCGGTAACCTTTGACCTGCAGGGCCACGGAACTGCCCTGGCGGAATATGAAAACTATAAAAATATCAAAAAAGGAGAAGTGATTCAAAAGCCTCAGGATCCGCAGGAAGAGGGC
>DKVI01000065.1:8941-26970 GCA_002491115.1 Lachnospiraceae bacterium UBA7182
TGAAGCATGCACAATTGCTTGGGACTTTGCCAATGATAAAGTGGAAAAAGACCTGACACTGTATGCGAAGTGGGAGAAAGTCAGCGAAAAGCCGGAAGATCCCATTGAGGAGATTTATGCGGTAACCTTTGATCTGCAGGGCCATGGAACTGCCCTGACGGAATATGAAAACTATAAAAATATTAAAAAAGGAGAAGTGATTCAAAAGCCCCAGGATCCGCAGGAAGAAGGTTACATCTTCGGCGGCTGGTATCAGGATGCGGGATGTACAATTGCATGGGATTTTGTCAGTAACAAAGTGGAAAAAGACCTGACACTGTACGCGAAGTGGACGCAGGAAGAGACAAAAGAAGAGGATTTGGGCGAAGTATTGCCTGCAGATGTTCCTTCGGAGGGGATTCCAGAAGAAACATTGTGGGAAGCGGATATTGAGGACGTACAATATACAGGAAAAGCCATAAAACCGGAAGTACATATCTATTGGGGAAAGGAACGGTTGTCTGAAGGCGTAGATTATACTCTGAAATATCGGAATAATGTTCAGGCAAACGAGGATGTTGATACAGACAAAGCGCCTTGTGTGGAGATAAAATATAAAAAATATTATCCCGGCGCGGAAAATAAATCGATTCCTTTTAAAATTCTGCCGGTTGGCCTGGATGATGTTACGGCTGATGATATAGTAGTAGCATGCACGAATAAGGTGCAGAAAAAAGTTCCTCTGGTAACCTGGAATGGAAAAAAGTTGTCGAATAAAAAAGATTTTTCCATTGATTATCCGGATGAAGGAATGCCGGGAGCTTATCAGGATGTGGGTGAATATACGATCACTGTATCGGAAGGCAGAAGCGGCAATTTTATCGGGACGAAAAATGTGAATCTGATTGTTACGGACAAAGTGCCTGTGAGCAAAGTGTCTGTGCAAATACCAAAGCAGACCTATCAGAAAGGAACGGAACTGCGGCCGGAACCTGTCGTCAAATATAAAGGAAAAAAACTGGAAATAGACAGCGATTACACGGTAGAATATGAAAATAATACAGAGATTGGAACCGCGTATGCGCTTATTATCGGTACTGGAGACTACACAGGCGTAAAAAGGGCAGCCTTTAAAATCACCGGTGTGTCCCTGAAAAAGGCGAAAGTGGAGAAGATTGAGCCAAAAGAATATGACGATTCTTTCCAGACACCGGCCTGCATGGTTACATATCAGGGAAGTATTTTGAAAGAACATGTAGACTATGAAGTGTCCTATATGAATAACAGGAATGCAGGAAAGGCGTCCGTTACGCTTACAGGCATCGGCGCATACAGTGGGACTGTGAAAAAGACGTTCAGAATCACTGCATATGATTTGAAAGCAGACGGACAAAAAGGCGCGGGAAAGCTGGTCAAAGGTCTGGAAGAAGAGATTACGGCCAGCCGCATCGAATATGCCAAAGGCATCTGTAAACCAGAACCCGTACTGATTTATAAGGGAAAAGTGCTTCGTAAAGGAAGGGATTACAGTCTTTCTTACAAGAACAATAAGAAAGCGGCTGATGCCGGCGAAAACAAAGCACCGACAATTGTAATCAGGGGGAAAGGGAATTTTAAAGGAACCGTAAATAAAGCCTTCACTATCACAGAATAACCTGATCAAGGGGAGCCGGAACAGAGTTAATCAGACAGACTTTGTTCCGGTGATTTCTGTTTTTTACACCAAGGTTCGGATTTTTCATTGGTTCCGATAGTAAAGAAAGCACCTATCTGGCGATAGATGCTTTGTAAGTGATAATATCATTTTTGTTAGTTGCTGTTGTTTAATATATCGAGAAGCTCTCGAGGAGTTACAATGTATGGCTCTTTAGGAAAGTGCTTGATATTTCCTGTTACAAGATAAGCGTTATCATTCCTCTTCTCGAGTACAACCTCGTAGAAAGGTACATCCTTCATATCCGGGAGGATTATTCTGGAGGGAGATGGGTCGACAAGAATACCATACTTTTCAACAGCCGAAAGCAAGTAGTCAATCATCTCACCGGAGAAGCCGAACTTTTTACGAGAGAGGACTTTCCGATATTCTTTTGTGATGACATTACTGTAAACTGGAATGATTTCGCCGTTGATTACCTTTGCCAGGACTTGAACAGTAGCGGTATCATCTTTACTGGAGAGCAATGCCGAAACGAACACATTAGTATCAATTACTGCGTAACAGATCATGCTTCAGTCTCCATTCGGGCAAGTCCAATCTCCTTATTGATTTCGTCCAGGTTCATATCTGCAACGCCGTTCTCCCTGGCTTGCGCTCTTAAAGCCTTAAACGCCTGCATTGCACCTTCTCTGGTGATATCCTTTTCCGGTGAGGAAATCTCAAACGGAATTCTACGCTGTCTCACAACAGCTCTTGCAAATACATTGATTGCAGTAGAAGCGTTCATGCCGAATTCCTGACATAATTCATCAAACTGTTTTTTTAATATTTCATCCATACGGACGCTGAAAGTTGCCTGTGCCATAGTCATGCCTCCTTTACATCTTTTCTATAGTATATGCAAAAAAGGTGCAAAAAGTCAATGATAGGAACACAATAGGTTCAAAATGATTTGGGTTGTATTTTACTTGATCCTACTTTGAAAAAGGGCAACAAAGCAATTCGAAATTATTTGTTTAATTTCTCCGGGAACAGAGATTCGATGGAGGTCTCCAATATGGTGGCAAGGCCGTAAAGCTCAATATCTGTAACGGTTCTTGATCCGTCTTCGATTCTGGATATAGAACCACGACAGACATAGATTGCCATAGTTTCAAGCTTTTCGGATAACTGTTTCTGACTGAGTTTTCGTTTTTTTCTGAAATAGCGAACCTGATTGCCCACCAGATTGTTATACTCACCGTCAATAATTCTTGGCATATTTTTCTGTATACCTCCAAAATGTCTTGTTATAGGACAAAAAAGATGATATACTAAAAAAAGCAAAAATATGTCCTGTTATAAGACATAATATAAATATGAGGCAGAGAATGTTTAGGAGATTTTTGGCAGGAATGCTGTGTGCTTCCATGCTGGCAGCAAATGACGGGACAGCAGTGGTATATGCAACCGTAGCAGAAAATACTCAGGAAGAAAAAGAAATCAGTGAAACAGAAGATGGTGTAAAGGATACAGAAGAAGCAGATGAGCAGGGACCGGAGGAAAAGATTTTGGAACCTGAACCAGAAGACTTATAACAAATACGCCCTTTCTTCATCTAAAGAGAAAGGGCATACTTTGTGCTTTAATTTTCTGCATCTTTCATATGGTTTTTGATAATTCTTTGATTTTTTTGTTTAACTGATGATGAATACATGACTAAAAGGAAAACTATTCGGATTTGGCGGTGGCAGAGCTAAAAGCGCCGTACGGGGAGAAATCATAAGTGTATTGAAGATGATTTTCATTTGCAGTACTCCTCAATTCATGGTATGATGAAAGTCCGAAAGGAAGTACATACGGATGATTGCATTTTTAAAAGGAAAGATTGCCGATCTGACGGAAGGCAGCGTGGTATTGGATGTGAACGGGGTCGGTTATGAGGTGCTGGTTCCGGGGCAGCTTTTATCCATGCTGGACGGGATCGGTCAGGAGATAAAGTTATATACTTATATGCAGATACGGGAAGACGCGGCGGTTCTGTTTGGTTTCCTCACAAAAGACGACCTTGGTATGTTCCGTATGCTGACCGGTGTCAGCGGAGTGGGCCCTAAGGCGGGGCTTAATATTTTGTCGTCCCTCGGGGCGGATGATTTGAGGCTTGCGATTCTGGCGGACGACGCGAAGCGAATCGCCAAAGCGCCGGGGATCGGCGCCAAGACCGCCCAGAAAATTATACTGGAATTAAAGGACAAGCTGGATCTGGAAGATGTTCTGGAGAAGAGAAGCATGTCGTCCTTACAGCCTTCTGCACCCGCCGTTTCCTCCAGTCAGGCCGTGCAGGAGGCTGTGGAGGCGTTGGTGGCGCTGGGATACGGCAGCACGGAGGCCTTGAAAACCGTGCGCGCGGTAAAACTTTCCGAGGATATGGATGTGGAAGATATATTGAAAGAAGCGCTGAAACGGATGGCTTTTTAAAATAGCAATAAGGACAGAGGTTTACCATGGACAACCGAAGAATTATCACAACGGATGCGGCGGAAGAAGACATCCGGACAGAGGGCAGTCTGCGCCCCCAGAGCCTGACAGAATATATCGGTCAGGAAAAAGCAAAAAGTAATCTGAAAATATACATAGAAGCGGCCAAATCCAGAGGGGAGCCCCTGGACCATGTGCTGTTTTACGGTCCTCCGGGCCTGGGCAAGACGACCCTGGCAGGGATCATCGCCAATGAGATGGGAACCCATATGAAAGTGACCAGCGGTCCTGCGATCGAAAAGCCGGGCGAGATGGCGGCGATCCTGAATAACCTTCAGGAAGGAGACGTGCTTTTTGTGGATGAGATCCACAGGCTGAACCGTCAGGTGGAAGAAGTCATGTATCCGGCCATGGAAGACTATGCCATTGATATTATGATCGGAAAAGGGGCGTCTGCCAGGAGTATCAGACTGGATCTTCCGAAGTTTACGCTGGTGGGAGCCACCACCCGCGCCGGACTTCTGACCGCGCCTCTCAGGGATCGTTTTGGCGTGGTGCATCACCTGGAATATTACACAGTGCAGGAACTGACCACGATCATCCGGCGGTCGGCGGAAGTATTGAGCGTGACCATTGATGAAAAAGGAGCAGAAGAACTTGCCAGACGCTCCCGCGGAACGCCCCGTCTGGCGAATCGTCTGTTAAAACGCGTACGCGATTTCGCCCAGGTAAAATACGACGGGCAGATCACGGAGGAAGTAGCGGCCTTCGCGCTGGATCTTCTGGAAGTGGACCGCTACGGACTGGACCAGTCGGACCGTATGATCCTGCGCACGATCATTGAAAAATTTGCCGGAGGCCCTGTTGGTCTGGATACCCTGGCAGCCGCTCTGGGAGAGGACTCCGGTACGCTGGAAGAAGTCTATGAACCCTACCTGATCCAGAACGGCTTTTTGAACCGCACCCCCCGCGGCCGCACCGCCACCCGCCAGTCATATGAGCATTTGGGGATTGCTTTTGAGATATAATTCGGCTATAATCGTTTACAAGAGCAGTGCAGTTATTTGCAATGAAACTAAAGGGGAATTTTCCATGGCAAAAAAGAATATGGCTGAAGTATTAGTCAACGGTAAGATCTATACAATCGGCGGGTATGAGAGTACCGAATATATACAAAAAGTCGCCAATTATCTGAATGAGATGGAGACAAAACTTGCTGAGACGGACAGTTACAGGAATCTTTCAGTTGATGAAAAGCAGCTTTTAAAAAATATGAACCTTGCAGACGAATATTTTAAAGCATCGGAAGCAAAAGAGCGTCTGGAACAGGGAGCGGAGCAGAAAGACCAGGAGATCTACAGTTTAAAACATGACCTGATCGACGCTAAGATGAAGGAAGATAAACTTACAGCTGAGATTGAAGAACTGAATCGGAAACTTCAGGAAGAACAGAGAAAACAGACCCGTATGTCGCAGTCGGCATTAAAACGAAAGCTGATTAAACCGGAATACAGGCTGTAATAAAACACGAAAAGACAGCAGGCCAGCCAGTAACGCTGGCTTGTTATTGTATGGAGAAAAGGACAGATGGAAAAGAAACTCGAATTACTGGCTCCGGCCGGCTCTTTTGAAAGCCTGAAGGCAGCGGCAGGCGCCGGAGCGGACGCGGTCTATATGGGAGGCAGCCGCTTCGGCGCCCGCGCTTATGCGGATAATCCCAAAGGGGAGGAACTTCTGGAAGCAATCGATTATGCCCATCTGCACGGGATGAAGCTGTATCTGACGATCAACACGCTGCTGAAAGAAAAGGAGCTGACGCAGGAACTGTATGAATATTTAAAACCCTGTTATGAGCGCGGACTGGATGCGGTTATTGTACAGGATACAGGTGTGATGCAGGCGGTCAAAACGTGGTTTCCCGGACTGGCGCTGCATGCCAGCACACAGATGACGCTGTGCGGGGCGGGCGGGGTGAAGCTTATGAAAGAGGCAGGCGCGAAACGCGTCGTGCTGGCCAGGGAGCTGTCCCTTGGGGAGATCCGGAATATCCATGAAAGTGTTGATGTGGAGATTGAGTGTTTTGTACACGGGGCTTTGTGCTACTGCTATTCAGGACAGTGCCTGTTCAGCAGCATCCTGGGGGGCAGAAGCGGCAACCGGGGCCGATGCGCCCAGCCCTGCCGCCTGTCTTACACCGCCCGGGCAGAGGACAAAAGAGCAGTCTCCGGGAAAAGAGAGAATCATCTGTTAAGTCCGAAAGATATCTGCACGCTGGATCTGATTCCGCATATCGCCCAGGCAGGCGTATGTTCTTTAAAGATCGAAGGAAGGATGAAGCGTCCGGAATATACGGCGGGCGTGGTGCGGATCTACCGCAAATATGTGGACCAATATCTGAAATACGGCGGTAAGGAGTATCGTGTCCATGAAAAGGACCGGGAAGAATTAAGCCTTCTTTTCAACAGAGACGGTTTTTCCAGAGGATATTATGAACAGCATAACGGAAAAAATATGATGGCGCTTGTGGACAGCCAGCCCTCTGTCCGGGAGAAAAAAGCCTATGATGCGCTGATCGCTTCCCTTCGGAAACAATATGTGGATACGGAGCAGAAGCTGCCTGTAAAAGGCGTTCTGTGTGCCCGGGCGGATCAGCCTATGGAATTAAAAGTTCAGACGGCAGACGGAAAACGGTTTCTGACGGTATACGGAGCATGCCCGCAGACACCGAAAAACCGCCCCATGGAGGAAGAAGATTTAAAAAAGCAGCTAAAAAAGACCGGGGAAAGTCCTTTTACCTGGGAAGACTTAAAAGCAGAGATAAAAAACCCTCTGTTCGTGCCGGTGCAGGCGCTGAACAGTTTAAGACGGGCTGCATTGGAGCAGATGAAAGAAGAAGTCCTGAAAGCCGGGATGCCCCGGCGGCCGGCCGGTCATCCGGGCCAGGATGAGATACAGGAAGAAAAAAGTCTCCGGAATCATCAGAATCCTGCAGCCTTCACATTTCCGTAGAAACAAAGGAACAGCTTACGGCTGTCTTAAAAGAGGCCGAACATTTAAAAAAGAAAGAAAAAGCGCCCCTTACGGCAGTTTATATAGAAGCGGAATGCCTGGAAGAAGAGATAGAGACACTGGCAGAGCAGATTCACAGTCATGGGCTGAAAGCCTATGTGATGCTTCCTGCTGTCTTTCGGATGGACACGGCGGCCCGTTATGAAAAGCGTCAGGATTTCTGGCGCGGGCTTTTAGTGGACGGCTATGTGGTCAGGAATCCGGAAGCATATGAGTTCCTTCAGAGGATCCGGTGGAAGAAGGAAAAGATCCTGGATCATAATGTTTATATTTTCAACCGTTCAAGCCGTCGTTTCTGGCGGGAAAAGGGAGCGGATTTTTTCACGGCCCCGCTGGAACTGAACGAAAAGGAACTAAAGGACATTCTGACAAAAGACGGCATTTTGATCGTCTACGGAAGGTATCCTATGATGGTGACGGCGAACTGCCTTCATAAAACGCTGGGGCATTGCAAAAAGGTATCCGGCCAGTGGACGCTTACCGACCGGTACCAGAAGGTATTTCCGGTGAAAAATTATTGCAGGGACTGTTACAATATCCTGTATAACAGCCGGCCTTTGTATCTGTTTGACCAGATGGAAACCCTTGAGAGGCTGGGTGCAGGCGCTTACAGAATCCTGTTTACAACGGAGAGTGAACGGGAAGTATATACAGTATTAAGAAGCTGGATGGAGGGCGCAAAGCCCGGGGGAGAATTTACGAGAGGACATTTTAAACGGGGCGTCGAATAGTATGGTGAATATGATTACCGAACTGTCCAAATATGCCATGATATTATTCCTGGCATTATATACGCTGACCGGTTTTCAACTGGTACGGATGCCGGAACCAAAAAAGCAGGCGGCGCTTAAGCAGCAGGATATCCTGTTTTTTTCCATGCACCTTCTGGGCAATCTGATTCTGTATCTGCATACGGAAAATGAAAAAGTGCTGTATTTTTACGGAGCCCAGGTCCTTTTGTTCGCGGTTTTCCTTCTGCTGCATCATCTGGTCTATCCGAAATCGGACAGGCTTTTAAATCATAACCTGCTTTTGTTCCTGAGCGTGGGGTTTCTTATGCTGGCCCGCCTGTCTTTTGACAAGGCGGTCAGGCAGTTTGAGATGGCGGTTCTGGCGGCGGGGCTTACTTTTCTGATTCCATGGATCATACGCAGGGCGGGGAATCTGAGAAAATACTATCGGTGGTACGGCGGCGCAGGGCTTTTGCTTTTGCTTACAGTGCTGGTGGCGGGAAATACAAGCTATGGTGCGAAACTCACGATTACGGTATACGGGTTCGCTTTCCAGCCCTCGGAGTTTGTGAAGATTCTTTTTGTATTTTTTGTGTCGGGTATGCTCTACGAATCCAGGGATTTTGCCCATGTGGCCCTGTCTGCCTGCGCGGCGGCGGCCCATGTGCTGGTACTTACTTTGTCAAAAGATCTGGGCGGCGCCCTTATCTTCTTTGTGGCGTATCTGGTGATGCTCTATGTGGCCACAAAGCAGCCTTTGTATTTTCTGGCGGGACTGTTGGCAGGGAGCGGAGCGTCCTGGGTGGCATGGCGGCTTTTTGCCCACGTTAAGACGCGTGTGCTGGCCTGGAGCGATCCGTTTTCGGTCATCGACGACGCAGGATATCAGGTGGCGCAGTCTTTATTTGCCATAGGAACCGGAAGCTGGTTCGGGCTGGGGCTGGGACAGGGAATGCCTTATAAAATACCGGTGGTGGATGAGGATTTTATTTTTGCGGCAATTGCGGAAGAACTGGGGATCTTATTCGCCGTCTTTTTGGTTTTTGTATATATGTGCAGCTTTTATATGATTCTGAATATAGCCATGTGTTTAAAAGACGCGTATTATAAACTGGTGGCGGTGGGGCTGGGAAGCCTTATGATCTTCCAGGTCTTTATGTCCATCGGAGGGGTAGTCAAATTTATCCCGTCCACAGGGGTGACGCTCCCTTTTATCAGCAGCGGGGGCAGTTCTTTACTCAGTATGTTTGCCGTATGGGCGATTATACAGGGGATGTATCTGAAACGCAACGACGAGGTGGCCAAAAATGGAAAAGCCAAAGAAAAGCCCAAAAAAAGAAAAAAGGCAGAGAAGAAGCAAAAATAACAGGGAATATAATAATATCCTCTTTCTTTTCACAGGCCTGTTTGTGCTGATGGTGGGATATCTGGTATATTTTCAGATATTTAAAAGCAGGGAAACGATCAATAATCCGTACAACGCCCGTCTGGAAACCTTTGAAAAGAGGGTGATACGGGGGGATATCCTGGCCTGTGACGGCCAGATTCTTGCCCATACGGCGGTAGGGGAGGACGGAGGCGAGACGCGGGAGTATCCCTTCGGAAGCATATTTGCCCATGTGGTAGGGTATGCGGGAAACGGCAGGACGGGGATCGAAGAGATGGGAAATTTCCAGCTTGTAACTTCCAACGCTTATTTTGTGGAAAAATTTATTCATGAGCTGAAAGAACAGAAAAATATCGGCGACAGTCTTGTGACGACATTGGACGTCCGGCTTCAGACCGCCGCCCATGAGGCGCTGGCGGGCCGAAAAGGGGCGGTGGTCGTCATGGAGCCGTCCACAGGCAACGTGCGCGCCCTGGTGTCAGGGCCGGATTTTGACCCGGGGCAGGTGGCTTCTTCCTGGTCTTCTTTAATCGCTTCTCCGGACAGCGTGCTTTTAAACCGCGCCACCCAGGGGCTGTACCCGCCCGGCTCTACGTTTAAGACAATTACGCTGCTTGCGTATCTGCGGGAACATGGTCTGAGCGCGGAAGATTTTTCCTATCTGTGTGAGGGCAAAGCGGCGGTGGGAAATACCTCTATCAGTTGTTACCACGGAAACCGGCACGGGCAGCTGGATTTAAAGAGCGCTTATGCCAAATCCTGCAACAGCGCTTTTGCGGATATGGGGCGCAGCCTGGATACGCAGGATCTGAAAGAACTGGCAGATTCGCTTTTGTTTGGCGCAGAGCTTCCGCTTGCCCTTCCCTACAGTCAGAGTTCGTTTTCTCTGAAAGATACAGATCCTGAGGTTCTGCATATGATGACCGCCATCGGACAGGGGAATACGCTGATCACGCCCATGCATATGGCTATGATCACGGCGGCGATTGCCAACGGCGGGCTTTTGATGACGCCCCGTTTTTTAGACCGGACCGAGAATTACACGGGCGCCGCGGTGGTGGAACGCTATCCGGTTACGGAATACAAAAGCCTGATGACGGCGCAGGAAGCCCGGATTCTGCAGGAATACATGCGCGCCGCCGTAGAGGAAGGCACCGCTTCGGCGCTGAAAAGCGATGTTTATACAGCCGCCGGCAAGACCGGGACCGCCGAGTACAGCAGCGACAAGAGCAAAAGCCACGCATGGTTTACCGGCTATGTGACCGGCGACAAACCGGATCTGGCAGTCTGTGTCCTGATCGAAGGCGTCGGTTCCGGCAGCGAATACGCGGTGCCGGCGGCAAAGAAGATATTTGACGCATATTATGCGGGAGAGTAAAGCGTATAATAAGGATTAAAAGGGGGATGTTGTAAAAACGATGCCAGTAAGTTAAAGATATTGAAACACATAGAAAAAGCGTAATCATTTTGGCTGGGCGGTGTATCCAGCATCTCAGGTACCCTTAAACGGGTGCGTCGGGAACCATTTCCGACCTCAAAACGATTGCGCTTATACTATTATATTAATCTGTACAAATAATATACTATTTATTGTCATTATTGTCAACAATGAATTTTTTAAGTCTTCCACTATGTAAACGTCTTTTTATTTTTGATTCTTGTACATCATGCATGGTAGATACATATAGATAGTCTTTATCTTTATCAAGCTTTATGCCGATCAGCACATTATCTTTATATCTTTTGACTAACTCTATAGAATCCGTTCCGGTTTCATTAGGATTAGTACCTATATAGTCAGGATTATCAATAATATCTGGTATATAATCAATATATTTTAAACAGTTGGCATGCTTGCTTTTGAGCATATGAGCCGGCAGGCCTTTTGATCTGTATATCTCTTTAGATTCTATATTGATCCCTAATATGCTGTTAAATTCACTTTTGTATGTCCCTACTGAAACAAGTTTACTCATTGTTTAATGGTTCCTTAATATATGCAATTTGTTACAAGTAAGCTAAATATACTGTAATTCATCTCAAATGTCAACATTTTTATATACCCTCAACAGCTTGTGTAAGTGCTTTTTCATATGTCATAATGGGGTCAGACTCCTTTCATTTTGCTGACTCTACTTTGCGTAGATTGCTTTTTATGCGCTTCCCGTGCTACAATCCGCTTATGAAAAGGCCGTGCGGATTCCTGTGGATTTGATCTGCCCTTCCTGTCTGCGGCAGTTTACGTTCACCCTCCCTACATGGTGTCTGTAAAAAAGTCAAATCCACAGGAATCTACACAGGCTGCAGGAAATGAAATACGTCTGAGGGGTATAAGATGGATAATGTAAAATTCGGTAAATTTGTAAAGGAAGCCAGAAAGGAAAAGGAGCTGACCCAGAAGCAGTTGGCGGATATGCTCCATGTGTCTGACAAGACTGTATCCAAATGGGAGAACGGCGCAGGCTTTCCCGACATCAAACTTCTGGAGCCGCTGGCGGAAGCGCTTGAAGTAAGCCTTCTGGAACTGATGCAGAGCGAACGGATCGCAGACTACAGGATTGACAAAGAAGATGCGGAGCAGGTGGTAGCGGAGACGATCTCCCGGTCGGAACAGGCGGAAGAAAGAAAGAGGCAGATGTGGAAAGTGAAGATATTGTTAGGAGCCTGCGCCTGCGGATTCCTCTATCTGATATGGACAGGCGTCTGTTATCTTCTGAGGAAGATCCCGGCGGTTCCCGGTTCCGGAATCGGATATACAGATCCGGTAGTGTTTTATGTGTGGGTAGGCCTTCTGACGATTCTCTGCGGCGCGGCGGCCGTCTATATTCTGTGGAAAAATGAAGAGATCAGCGATATAAAGATCGGACGGCATAAAATAAAAGGCGCGGCTACGATCCTGATGGATATGCTGGTGGTACTGCTTTTACACACTTATTTGTCCAACATCGCCAACAATCAGGAGCAGCTTTTCAAACTGCCTGAGCTTTTGCCGGTTCACGCGTATCTGACATGCCCGGACGGGACCGGCCAGGCGGGGCTTTTTATTAAGGAGGAAGTGGCGGATACGCTGCTTTCATCTGTGCATGTAAAAGATTTAAAGCTGACGACGCGCCTGAAAGCCGGATTTGCAGAGGCGGACAAAGAAGAAAAAGAAGATACGGCGGAGCTGTTTTTAAAAGGAGTAAACTGCCTGGCGGCAGGCGGGATTACCGATGACGACGTCGTGTGGAATGCAGGGGAGGACAGCTCCTTTTTGCAGGGAAACGAGGCAAAATGCATCGTATCCGCAGAACTTTTTAAAGAAAACGGATGGAGGCTGGGGGAGAAGATTACGCTGCGTCAGTATTATTATGAAAGGGAAGACGAGAGGTATATAAGGGTTCGTCTGGAACCTTTGGAGACGACGGAGTATGAGATCGCCGGATACGCGGATCTCAAAGGCGCCGGGACGCAGATGTTTACGGATTCCCTGGACGTGATACTGCCGCTTCAGACAGTGAGGGAAATTTACAACAGGAAGAATATTCTTTTTTTTGCGGATTCTGCGTCTTTTTATGTGGCGGACGCCTTAAAACTCAACGAATTTAAGCAGGAGATGAAAGATCTGTCCCTGATTGGCATGTCGCCTTTTTCCGAAGACCATTCCAGAAACGGCCGGGCGCTCAGTGTGGACGACTCTACCTTTATCCACACGGCCACGCATCTAAGGAGAGTGATTGACGCTGTGGAAGCATTTTTCCCGTTTTTGCTGGCATTGATCGTCTGTGTGGGATATCTGGTTACATTGCTTTTGCTGCAGAGCCGGAGACGGGAGATGGCGCTCCTTCGTTCTCTGGGCCTGAGCCGGCGGAAATGTTTCGGGATCTTTTTCACAGAACAGCTGATCCTGGTCCTTGCGGGCGTTGTGGTGGGAAGCGTGCTGTCGGTGCTGCTTCAGGGAAATTACGGAGGAAGCTCGGCACTGACAGGGTGTTTGGTAGGGATCTGCTATATGCTGGGGAACAGCCTGGCACTGTGGCGTCTGATGAAAGTCAGCGTGATGGAGGCGCTGTTCCAGGCAGAATAACAAACATAAAATGCGGAACTGGAAAAACAGCATCCCCCGTGCAGGATGCGGAACTTAAAAACAGCATCCCCCGTACAGTATGCAGAGAAGTTTGCGGATGCCGCCAGGCAGGAGAAAACTTCTCTGGGCAACAGATACTGGTAGGGGGATGCGGAACTTAAATAGGAGAACAAGGATGGAAATTTTGCGTGCAGAGAATGTGTCATACAGTTATCAGACGAAGTATCAGAAAGTGGATGCGGTCAGGGGGGTAAGCTGCAGTTTTGAGAAGGGGGGCTTTTACGCCATTGTCGGCGAATCGGGAAGCGGGAAGAGTACATTTTTATCCCTGCTGGCAGGGCTTGACGTGCCTTCGGAGGGGACGATCTATGTCCAGGGGCAGGCGCTCCATACGATGGACAGGGACAGATACCGGCTGAACCAGGCGTCGGTGGTCTATCAGTCCTTCCACCTTTTTCCTCTGCTGACCGCCCAGGAAAATGTGATGCTTCCGATGGAATTTAAGAAGATGAAGAAAAAGGACGCCGCAAAGCGGGCGAAGGAGCTTCTGGAGCGGGTGGGCCTGGAAGAGAGGATCTGCAGGCAGTTTCCGAAGATGATGAGCGGCGGGGAGCAGCAAAGAGTAGCTATCGCCCGGGCGGTGGCGGCAGGCGGCGAGATCATTCTGGCCGACGAGCCTACCGGGAACCTGGATACGGAAAATGAAAAAAATATTGTGGCGTTGTTAAAAGAGCTGGCGCATGAGGATGGATATACTGTCATTGTGATCACCCACAACCAGAATGTAGCCCGGGAGACAGACCACGTTTTTAAGATGACCGACGGAAGGATGGAACAGGTGCGTTGATGACAGGAACCAGGATTATAAAAAACAGTATCCGGCAGCTTTGGCGGATGAAAGGGAAAGCAGTGCTGTTTTTTCTGCTGCTTTTGCTTGCTTCGGGGCTTTTTAGCCTGGGCAGAAGCTTCTGGTCGATCAACCAGGAAAAAACAAAGGCTTATGAAAATTCTTTTACAACCATCGGAGTTGTGGAACAAAAGCCGGATACAGTGAGAGAAAGAAAGTCGTGGGATGCCGGAATACAGGACTATCGTCTTTATGTTGGGAGTGTTTACAGTTCGTATCTGCCTGTATCTGTTTTGGATTTTGAAGGGGCCGATTACTTGTCCGGTCCGGAAAAGAGGGTCTGCTACGGTGCGTATATGCCGGAATATGAGATGCACGCGACCAGGGAGTTGGCTACCGGCCTTCGGTACGGTTTTATCATAGAGGCGTCGCCTGTGGAGGACGCTGTCCCGGATCATCCGATTACGATCAGGGTAAGTAAGATATGGAAAGGGGCCGGAATCCGGGAAGGCGATACCATCCGGCTGTGCGACCATTATAATCCGGCTCCCAAAATGCTTTATAAAGACAAGACGTATGTGATGGCTGTGTATGATGTTCCGGGACATGAAAGCGATCTGGAATTTAATCCTGACCCTGCGATCCGCTCTACCCAGGTGGGACCGGACGGGAAATATCTGCCGGATGAGGTGGATGAGGATTATTTCTATGAAGAAGTGACGGATGATTTCTGGGAATCAGAACGCAGCAGGCGGTGGCGCAATCTGATGAAAGTGTGGGACTATGGGAACCATATATTTCCGGTCACCGGAACCAGTGACATTCATCTGATGATGCCTTTTTATAACAATGAAGTTGCGATTACTTCGGGCAGGGATTTTACAGAGGAAGAATACGAAAACGGGGAAAAGGTATGTATAATTTCGGAATATTTTGCCGGAAAATACGGATTTAAGCTCGGTGACCAGATAGAACTTCCTTTACTGATCGCGGATCATTACCGGTCAGCCGGGCGGATGTATGGAACCTCGGGCGGAGGAGCCTATAATTATCTGAACGCCAAAGGGGAGCCATATGAAGTATTTGAGGACAGCCTGTATACAATTACAGGTATGTACAGCGGCAAATTCGGGCTGCTGACCGAGCTGGGGATGGGCTATAATGAGATCGTCATTCCTGCCAACTCTGTAAAAAACAGCGACGAGGACAACATGGTGGACATGGGTCCGATGAACAGCGGCACCACTTCTTTTCAGATAGAGAACGGAACTATTGAAGAATATATGGAAAAATGGAACCGCCAGGGGATTGACAATGTGGAGATTACTTTCTACGACAAAGGCTATACAGAGCTGGAAGCGAATATCAACCATATGAGCCAGATCTCACGGATATTGATCCTGGCGGGAGCCGCCATGGTCTTAATGGTATTGGGGTATTTTTCCTGGATCTTTATTCTGCGTCAGAGAGAACGGACGGCGATTGAGCGCTCTCTGGGATTTCGTAAAAGCCAGAGCTTTTTGTCCCTGTTCAGCGGGATCTTCCTGCTCATGGTTCTGGGAAGCTTTGGCGGATGTGCAGGGGGAGGCCTTTTGTCGGAAGCGGTCGCCGGCGATATGGGACAGACCGTTTACTATGATACCACATTCGGCAACAGCGCCCCTGTGACAACAAAAACCGTGATTGGGGAAAACGCAGAAGCTTTGGACGCGGCAGTACCGTTTCAGGATATGTTTTTAAATGTCGGTATCATTCTGGCCGCCGGCTCGGCGATCGCAGGGACGGGGATTTATATGAATCTGAAACAGGAACCCATGAAAATGTTCGGCAGCAGAAAGGAGTGAGAAATTTTCCCGTAACCTAAGCCTTGTCAATTTCTCCAAAAAATGGTATGCTATAGTCAGTCTAGGCAAGACACACCAGGCAACAGGAGGAATTGCAATGATAGAAGCAACGAGCTGCGGCGGTGTGGTAATATTTCGAGGCAAAATGCTGCTTTTGTACAAGAATTATAAAAACAAGTATGAAGGCTGGGTATTGCCAAAGGGAACTGTAGAACCTGGCGAGGATCATCCAAGGACAGCCCTTCGGGAGGTCAGGGAAGAAACAGGCGTGAATGCGAGAATTGTGAAATACATCGGCAAGAGCCAGTACACCTTCACCGTACCGGATGATGTGGTAGAGAAGGCAGTATACTGGTACCTGATGGTGTCAGACAGTTATTACAGCAAACCACAGCGTGAAGAATACTTTATGGATTCCGGATATTACAAGTTTCACGAGGCATATCATCTGTTGAAATTTCCGAATGAAAAGCAGATTTTGGAAAAAGCTTACAATGAGTACATTGAGATAAAAAAGAGTAATTTCTGGGGAAATCATAAATGAGAGAGAGGTTGTTGGAGACGACAGCCTCTTTCGTGATAGTAAGAAAACCGGGAAAGGGGTGGGATATGAGGTGGTATCGTAAGCTGTATATGGGACCGAATGCAGAACATAATATCAGTATCATCCGCGAGAAAGCAGATGCAGGTTTTGGAATGGTCAGCGTGTATTACATCACTCTTTCTTCCGCCCCGGGAAACCTTCTGGATATTTTCCATAACGGAATGCTGAAAAATCCTCTGTTTGTAAAGAATCAATGTATGGATGTGGTAGGTGTGGCGCAGGGCAGGCAGGAGGCCCGTGATCTGGCAGGAACAATCCTTCTGGATCTGTACAGCCGGACCGGGGGTTTTGATGTCCGGTCTTTTTTTAAAGATCAGGATTTTAAGGCAGATTAGGAGATACGGATGCTGCATATACTATTGTTAATTTTAAAAATATCGGGAATCATTCTTTTTGTCCTGCTGTTTCTTCTTCTACTGGGTCTGTACGCTCTTTTTTTTGCGCCGGTGGGCTGGAAGCTGTGTACGAAAAGAGAAGAAACGATCCTGGTGTCTTTCCGCGCAGGATGGCTGTTCCGGATTGTGACCGTGCGTTACAGCCTGGACCAGGCGAAGGACTGGGAACAGGATATAAGCGTCCGCTTCCTGGGGATTCCGGTCACGAAACTTTTTAACAGGAAAAATCTTAGAAGCTTGTGGAGAAGAGGGCGCAGACGCAGTTCACCGCCGGAGCCTGTGAAACCCGCTCCTGCGTCTGCCGGCGCCGAACCCGTCAGACCGCCGGAGCCGTCCGCTGTATCAGAGCCAAAGCCGTCTGCCACAGAGGCGCCGAAACCGGAGCCGTTTGTTGCATGGGAGCCGGAGCCAGGGCCGGAGGCGGAAGATAAAATACATGAGGATCGTCCGCCGGGCAGTTCTTTTCATTCTCTGTGGCAGGCGCTCCGCGCTTGTATCCGCAAATTCCGTGACGGGGTCAGAGGGATCAAAAAGGCTCTGGCAAATATAAAATCTGCCTTTTTTCGTATGCTGGAAAAAAAGGACAGGCTTCTGGAATTCTGGAGGCTTGAGGAACATAAGAGCGCCAGAAATACAATTAAGAAGGAGCTAAAGTATCTGTGGGACAAGTCAAGACCAAGGAAGATCAAAGGGACGGTGACCTTCGGGTTTGACGATCCGTCTTATACAGGGCTGTGTATGGGAGCCGTCGGCATGCTGTGCGCGTGGTATCCGAAAAAACTGAAAGTGATTCCGGATTTTGAGCAGGAGATTCTCAGATGGGATATCTGCGCCAAAGGAAAGTTCCGGGGCTATGTGCCGACCCGTGTGCTCTGGAAGATCTTTACAGATGAAGAAATCCGCCATATGTACGGGCGGTGGGAAAGACTGTAAAAAAACAGCGAAAGCCTGGACAGCGGCCGGAAATGTTTCCAGTACGGGGGCGCTGGGAAG
>DKVI01000068.1:0-13339 GCA_002491115.1 Lachnospiraceae bacterium UBA7182
AGGCAAATACAAACTTTAAAAAGGGTGTATATAGCGCAACCAGCGGTCGTATTACTGTAACCGGTACAGATACCACGAACTCCAACCAGGCAGTCAGCCGTATTAACAACGCAATCAATGTCGTATCTACCTACCGTGCTAAACTCGGTGCTGCACAGAACAGACTGGAGCATACGGTTAACAACCTGAAAGTTACATCCGAGAACATCACCGCTGCTGAGAGCCGTATCCGTGATACAGATATGGCAGACGAGATTACTGCATTCACGAAGAACAACATTCTTCTGCAGGCATCTCAGTCCATGCTGGCACAGTCCAACTCTGTACCGCAGAGTATCCTGAGCCTGATCCAGTAATCCGGCAGGGCAGACGTAATGATCACATAAATTCCGGGCCTGACGTTCAGTCGGGCCCATATAACAGGGCCTTGTTAAAAAAGCCATTTCCGAAGCATATGCTTGGAAAATGGCTTTTTAATTTTCACACAACCGCCTCAATTAATAATTTTCCATCCAGACAGATCCTCTTCACCCCAATCTCTTTATTTTTGTTAAAATTAAAACTGAGCATATATCCTTTCGTAAGGTGATAGTCATTCAGATATCCGACCAATTGTTGTTGACCTCTTTTGTTGTATTCTTTCCCGTGCCAGATTTTAAGTTCACATACATATTGTTTTCCCAGGCAATCAACAATTACATCGGTTCTGCGCATATTTCGTGTGCGGGCTTCTATATAATAATTTCCCACTCCGTTTATGATGGGTTTTAGATAGAGAAGGAAAAAGCGCCGGCCATTTTCTTCTATAAAAGATTCTTCTGCGTCTGCATAAATATCCGTGAAAGATTCTGTAAACCGCTCCAGAATTTTTTCAAAATCCAGTTCACCGTCACGGATGAACAGATTTTTATCTAAAGCGGCTGACTTATATATTTTACTATTCAATATTTCTTCTGATAAAAACCAGTTGTAAAGCCTTGTCTCAAAGATACGGTTTGCAATCGCTACACTTCCCTGCACATGGTCCAGAAACCCGAACATCAGACCGACAGCGATCTCGTGGGTGTCCGAATTATAAGGAAAGCTTTCTCCTTTAAATAAAATACAATGCAGTATATTCTTTAATTCCGGATTATCGCATATTTTTTTTACCATATCGTCAAATAATGTGTTGGATTCCGTGAGAAGTATTTTGACTGCTTCCAGCAACCCATTTTTCGTCCAGGCAGAAGATCCTTCGGAAAAATCTGTCCGTTCAGGCAGCAATTCATCCATGATCTTACAAAGGCGCGATACAAGGAACGGATAGCCGGATGTATATTCGTAGATTAGCCCGGCGATGAAAGGAAGATCCATCCCTGTATGATGATCCTGCTCATACTCTTTTAACATGCCTTCTATATCCGCCGTGTGGAAACTCATATCTACCGTAAAATCAGCGGCGATATTCCAGGGACTGTTATATTGGTGTGCAGAGTCAGGGCGCATCCGAAGTTTCAGATTTTTAATATCATAGACACCTGATAAAATAACAGACTGGAAAGTTGGCTGTTTTTTCCGCTTCAAATATTTATCGCGCAGCATTCCCAGAAAAGAAAGAAAGAGCTTATGGCCACTCGCCTGGTCCACTTCGTCTATGATCAGTATGACAGGCCTGTCAGCTTCCCGGCACATTTCGGAAATAAAGTTCGAGAAGGTAAACAAATTGATATCGGAAGATTCCGCATGACTCATCCGTGTACAAGTCGTCCTGGAAGCTTCTGAGATGCCGTTGGTTTCATGATAGGCAAGTGCGTTATCAAGGAGTCCATAGATACGCTGTATAAAAGCTTCTTCCTTTTCAAATACTGTTTCGCCCATGCCTTCAAAACTGATCGAAAACACAGCATATTTCTCTGACAGCCGGTCAGCCAGCATATGAAGCGTCGTCGTCTTCCCATACTGGCGGGCTTTGTGAATCATGAAATATTCCCCCCGGCCAATCAGCTTCTCGATTTTTTGCAGCCGGCTTTCTATATTTACCATATAATGGTCTTCAGGATAACAGATTCCTGTTGTATTGAAATATTTTCCCATAATTTTAACCCTGCTTATTTCCTTTGTTTTTCATTATAACGGACTATATGTGTTGAAATCAACCTTAATTTTTATTATAATCAAATCAATACAAGATCTTAAGGAGGAATAGAACTTGGGGGCAGGAAGGAAGATCCGTATATCCCAGTGTATGATCGTAAAAGACGAAGAAAAGAATATAGAGCGAGCCCTTTCCTGGGGAAAGGATATCATGTGGGAGCAGATCGTGGTGGATACAGGTTCTTCGGACCGCACGGTGGAACTGGCGGAGAAAGCCGGCGCGAAGGTCTGTTATTTCCCGTGGACGGACGACTTCGCGGCGGCGAAGAATTATGCCATTGAGCAGGCATCAGGGGACTGGATCGCGTTTCTGGATGCCGACGAATATATGCGTCCGGAAGACGCCGGGAAACTTTTAAAAGTGCTGGAACAACTGCCTGAGGGGCGATTTGACGGGATTTCCACCGGATGGCAGCAGTTGGACGACGAAGGCAGCATCTTCTCCTCCGGCACTCAGATTCGCTTTTTTAAGAAGGATCCGGATATCCGTTACCGGAGAAGGATTCATGAGCAGCTGGAACGCATATCCGGCCGGGAGCTTCATGTGGGGGATGTCACGAAAGAATTGTCCATCTTTCATACAGGATATCAGAAAGAAGCCATGGAAAAAAAAGGCAGAGAGGGAAGAAACAGACGACTGATCAGGCGGGAACTGGAGGACCATCCGGACGATTATGAGATGCTGGGCTATATGGGAGATGAGTGCATGGCTGACGGAGAGGCGGCGCAGGCGGAAAACTGGTACCGCCGGGCGGTTTTACACATGCCGGAGGATGTGCGGGAAGACAATCAGCGCGCCGCCGTCAGTTTTACCCGGCTTTTGATGCTCCTCTCTGACAAAGAAGAAACGCAGCCGGAAGAGATCTTAAGCGTCTATGCGCGGGCGGTGGAGGCGTTTCCGAAAGAAGCGGATTTTGATTATATTTCAGGCCGGTTTTACGCGAAGCGGGGACGGGCCGGGGAAGCGGCTGTCTATCTGGAAACAGCCGTAAACAAACTGGAAGCATATGGCTGTAATAATAAAGCGCTTCTGCTGGCGGGGAATCTTCTGGAGACTTACGGCCTGCTGGTGAAGTGCTGTTATGAAGCGGGGGAACTGGAGAAGTGTGTCAATTACGGCGTTCAGTATCTAAGATACAATAAGTATGGGATGGACGTGCTGTCGCGGGTGTTAAGGTCGCTCCTTCCCGACATTGAGGAGCATTCGTTCAGGGGACAGCAGGCGAATCAGGCGGTGTTTGATTTCCTGTTGAACCTTTATGACGGAAAGGACCTGAAAGACCGCCTTTTTCTGGTAAAATCTGCCCGTATGTCAGACCGGGCGGATTTTGCCGCGTACGCGGCGGAGCGTCTGTTTACGCCGACGGAACGGGAAAAGCTGAAAGACTATATATAACAAGGAGGGAAAAGCTGTGAAAAGACCTGACAGAGCAAGAATTTCTCAGTGTATGATCGTAAAAAATGAAGAAAAAGTCATAGAGAAAGCCCTTTCCTGGGGAAAAGGAATCGTATCAGAGCAGATCGTGGTGGATACCGGTTCCACGGACCGGACCGTGGAGATCGCCGAGCGGATGGGGGCGAAGGTGTACCATTTTGAATGGATTGATGATTTTGCCGCCGCTAAAAATTATGCCATCGAGCAGGCGCAGTATGAGTGGATCGCGTTTCTGGACGCGGACGAATACTTTCCGCCGGAGGACGCCCTGCGACTTTTACAGTGTGTCAAAGACCTGCATGACACGCCGACGAAGGGAATCCTGACCGGCCGTATCAATGTGGACAATACGGGAAAAGTCATGGCAATTAATACCCAGCTTCGTGTGTTCCGCAATATCCCTGCCATCCGGTATATCAGACGCATCCATGAGCATCTGACCATGTTGGACGGGCGGCCCATGCACCTGTCTGACGCGGTGGAACAGATCAACATGTATCATACAGGCTACGGGGAAGAAGAAAACGCCAAAAAAGCAGGCCGGAACTTAAAACTGATCAAACAGGAGCTGGAAGAACATCCGGACGACTATGAGATGTGGGGGTATCTTGGCCAGGAATATGAGATCCGGGAAGAGTGGGAGGAAGGCGAAAAGGCATTCAGAAAAGCCATGGAGCTGATGCCGGATTCAGAGAAGGGAAGCTACGACGTGCCCACATCCCTGACAGCCCTTCGTCTTCTGGAATGTGTCATTCGCCGCAAGGTGGTGGACGACGACGCAATCCAGGAGGTTTATCAGATGATCACGGATATCTGGCCAGAGGAAGCGGATTACGATTATACGCTGGGGAAATATTATGCGATCCATGAAGATTTTGTAAGAGGCGAGAAACACCTTATAAGGGCCATGGAGCTTCTGGAACGTTACGGCAATACATCCAAAGCCATGATGCTGTGCGGGGAGATTTTAAAGGCCTATGAACTGTTGGCCATATGCTGTTATAATAACAGGCATTTTTCGGAGTGTGTGCGGTACGCGACGCTGCTTTTGCGGGAGGATTCCCAGTTGATGAGTACAGCTATGGTGCTGCTTCGTGCTTTCAGGGATGATGAGGGGACCGCCGCGAAAGGCGAGCAGGGTATCCGGGAGGTTCTGACATTTTTAGGGAATTTCTATGACCTTCATTCGCTAAAAGACAGGCTCTTTATTCTGGGAGCCGCTCAGGCGGCCCAGTATCCCGGACTGATCCTTGCTGTTCGGGGGTTGTTTACCCCGGAAGAGCTGGCAGCCGTAGACCAGGCCATGAGCCGCAGATGAAAGGAATGTTTGCATGATATCCCAGTGCATGATTGTCAAAAATGAAGAAAAAAATATAGAGAAAGCCCTTTCCTGGGGGAAGGGGATCGTATCGGAGCAGATCGTGGTGGACACAGGCTCCACGGACCGGACTGTGGAGATCGCAGAAAAAATGGGGGCGAAAGTCTGTCACTTTGCGTGGATCGACGATTTTGCCGCCGCCAAAAATTATGCCATCGAGCAGGCGCAGTATGAATGGATCGCGTTTTTGGACGCAGATGAGTATTTTCTGCCCGAAGACGCAGAGAAACTCCCGGCTCTTTTGCAGGAGATTCAGGATACCGTTTACAATGGCGTTGCCACCGGATGGCTGCACCTGGACGCAAAAGGCAACATAACCCAGGCGGATACACAGATACGGATTTTCCGCAACCTGCCGGGGCTTAGATACGAAAGAAGAGTGCATGAGTACCTGACATTGGATCACGTCCCCATACGGGTCATCGAGAAAGTAAACGAGCTTGGCATCTATCATACAGGTTATGTGGAGGCGGTGCAGCAGAAGAAAGTCGCAAGTAAACGGAATCTGAACCTGCTTCTGGCGGAATTAAAGGACCATCCGGACGACTATGAGATGTGGGGGTATCTTGGCAATGAATACGACGCCATGGAACTGTTCGGTCAGGCAAAAGAAGCATACCAAAAAGCCATTTCGTTTATGCCGGAAGTACTGGCGGAAGGACGGCACGGCGCGGCGGCTTTAACTTTTCTCAGATATCTGAATCTTCTGGCTTTCCGGGATATGGCCGCGGAAGAAGAAATTCTGGCTCTCTATGGGCAGGCCGTCCGCCATATGCCAAAAGAAGGTGACTATGATTATATTATAGGGGAATATTATGCTGCCAACGGTAACTACCGGAAAGCGGAATATCATATCCGGCGGTCCCTGGAACTTCTGGAAACATATGGAAATATGGTTTTGTCCGCCGTTGTCTCCGGAAAAATCATGAAAGCCTACGAGCTGCTTGCAATCTGCTGCTATAATAATCATAATCTGGCGGACTGTGTTAAATTTACCACGGCGCTTCTGAAAGAGAATCCGTATTTGATGAGCACCCTTTTGCTGATGGTATCCGCCTTTGGCCGGGACGAATCTACCTCTAAAGCGGGCATATCAGGAGCCGCGCAGGTAGCGGCGTTCCTTGGAAGCAATTTTTACAATTTTCAGTCTTTAAAAGACCGCCTGTTCGTCCTCCGGGCTTCCATGGCGGCAGGATATGAAGCGCTGACTTCGGTTATGCGGGGGACGTTTACGGAGCAGGAGCTGGTGGCCGTGGACAGATCTTTAAGCCATGAAAACAGAGAAACAGGTCCGTCTGAGGCCGATAAGGCAAATAAGAGCCTTCGGATCGTCTTATTTTATTCGGAAGTGGAGTCCTTTAATTTTTTCACGGATCAGCTGGACGGGGAGTTTAAGAAACGGGGACATAAGACATATATCTTTGACCTGCGGATGCCTGCCGAAGAAGATGTGCATTCCAAAGCGAATTTTGAGCGTTTTCTGTCAGAGGGCGTGGATATGGCCGTCTGCTTTGATGCCCTGGGCATAAGGGAAGATCTGTATCCCGGGATCAATCAGATCTGGGACCGGCTCCATACGGCTGTCATGGACATTTTTATGGATGCGCCGACCCGGTTTTTCCCGGCATTTGCCGCGCTGCCCGGGCAGTATTTTATGTTCTGCTGCGACCGGGACCATGTGGATTATATGAAAAGACATTATGCAAAGACGGTGAAGAACGTCACTTTTATGCCCCATGCAGGCGTTATGCCTGCCGGACAGGTGCCGCCGATTCCTTATAACGAACGAAAATATGACATTTTATTCTGCGGCACATACTACCGCCCGGAAGATAAATTTGTCGATTTAAAACAGGAGCTTGCACAGGCCTTTCCGGGAGATACGGCCATGTATCAGTTTTATGAATATATGTACCAGAATCTGAAGGAGGACGCAGGTCTTAGTATCGAGCAGGCCGCCCTTGTCACCGCGGACAGGATTGGCTGGACGATTCCGGAAGATTTTATGGAAGCTTTGATGTACTGCGCGGAATCCGTGGACTGGGCTGTGCGCATGTACCAGAGGGAGCGTGTGATCGCTGTCCTTGCGGATGCAGGGCTTACCGTGCATCTTCTGGGAAGAGGCTGGGAGAACCATCCCTGCGCGGGGCGTGCCAATGTATACCGCATTGATGACCGCATTCCGTACGGGCAGACGCTTTCGTATATGGCGGATGCGAAGATTACCCTGAACGTGATGCCGTGGTTCAAAAACGGCACTCACGACCGCATCTTTAACGCGATGCTGCAGCGCTCGGTACCTCTTACGGACGCAAGCGGCTGGATCAGGGAGCATTTTACGGACGGAGTGGATATTGCTCTGTACGATCTGGAACATCTGGACAGGCTGTCGGGAATTGCGGCGCGTCTTTTGGAAGACGAAAGTTATGCCGGTTCTGTCATCGAGGCCGGTTATAAGAGGGCCACAGAGGGTTTTACCTGGTCTGACTGTGCGGATCGGCTATTGGAAACTGTGAATCAGGCGGATGCAGGATAGGGGAGGGATATGGAACAAAAAGATTTTTGCGACTACTTGTCAAGTTATGAAACTATGTCTTATATGGCAAAAACATACGGATATGAGGAAATACTGGCGCAGGCTGCAACTCTGATGCAGGCCGATCCTGCGGATCTGGAGTATTATCCCGTTATGGAATCGGCAGCAGAAAAGCTGCGGGGGGTGTATCAGTATGCCCTTAAAGATTTTCAAAAGCATATCCTGCACTACGACAGGCTGTACGGACGGCTGGAGGGCAGCGCTTCCAGAATCATTTTTGCCAATCTGATCGGTTATCGGATCGTTCCGGTTTCGTCGTTTTTAGAGCAGGCGTATCATATTTCCCTGGAGAATGATTTTCCGGCAAAAGGTTTTTTTGAAGAAGTCGCGTCGTTTGAAAGAAATAAAGACTGGATTGAGGACGGAACTTCCAGAATTCTTCTTGACGTGGGGAAGGACATTTCGGATCTGTGGGTGAAACCGGCGCTGCTGGATAAAATCTGTCCGGGCTATGGTCTGTTCCTGCGCTATGAGAGCTTTGGGGAGGGCTGCCGGACCGTTATCTATGCCACGCCGCCGAAGAAAACGCTGGACAGGATATACGAACAGCTTCTGCAGCCCAAAAAGCCTGAAAGAATCGTAGCCCTGGCGCCCTATGAGAGAGGATGGAACAACGCGGAACTGGTAAAAGACTGCGGTGTGATTCCATATCTGCTGCATAAGAAATACGGCTGTGACGTCTCCATGGTGGGCGCACCAGGTACGGATTATACGAATCTAAGTTATATTCCGGGCGTGAAACTGGAATTTCTGACCGACGGAACCGTAAAGGCTAAAACGGAGTACATAGAAAAGGAAGCGAAAAACATCGACTGTCTGGTGCTTCGTGGGGCATACCCGGATTATATCCCGGTTGTGGATACTTATAAAAGATACAATCCGATGGGGAAAGTATTCCTTCCGCTGGATGCCAACTCCCTGTATATGGACAGGATTCAGTGGACAGACCCGGATTTCAAAAGGTTTATGGGGCAGTGCGACGTGATCAGTACATCCGGGCCTGTCATGCAGAAACATCTGAATGAAAAATGGCCGTGGGTGATTGAGCATATTCCCAACGGATTTTACCGTTTTTCGGATGAAGAATGGAATCCTGTATTTGAAAAAAAGGAAAATATCATACTGACGGCAGGAAGACTGGGAAGCGAGCAAAAAGCGACCCATGTGCTGCTGGAAGCATTTGCGGAGGCTTCCGGACAGCTTCCGGGCTGGGAACTTCATCTGGCCGGGCATGTGGAAGCGTCTTTTGGGGAATACCTGGACATGTTTTGGGAAAAATATCCCGGATTAAAAGAGCGTGTTCGCTTTCTGGGACACATCACGGACAGGAAAACGCTTTACGAAGAATATTTAAAATCGAAGGTATTTGCCCTTACTTCCACCTGGGAAGGAGGTACGCCCAATGTGGTTGCGGAAGCACTGTATGCAGGGAATGTGATCGCAATAACAAAGATTGACGAGTATGAAGAGGCTACGGACGGCGGGCGCTGCGGCATGGCGGCGGAGATTGGAGATGTGGCAGGATTTCGGAATATTCTGGTCACCCTGTGCAAAGAGCAGGATTTAGAAGCAATGTCCCGTCATGCATATGCATATGCCAGAAAGCATTATGATATGGAGCGCGCGGTGGAAAAATTGTATAGTCTGATATTCGGAGAGGAAGCATAGAGCGATGGGAGACTTGATCTACAGAGAGAATCAATTTATTTATACCGAACAGGGAAAAGAGCGGCCATTGCTGGACTGCGGTGATTATCTGTCCAATAAAAGCAGGATTTCCATGCATTGTCTGGAAGATCAGGACATCTATACCTTGCCGGATCTTCTGACAGATATAAGAAAGCAGGGACCATGCAGGGGAAATGATGCTTTTGCGGCCGCGCTGATCGACGTCCTTTTAGCCGCCCGTCTGATCAGGACTTCGCAGCCGGTCAGGATTCTGGAATACGGCTGCCTGGGGGGAAAGTTTAGCTATTATCTGGCCAGTATCGCGGGTGCGTTCTGCGAAGCGTCTTCCCTTGTCTGCGCCTGCGACCGGATGGATATGGAATGGATGGAGCAGGTCGCAGATGTAAAAAAACTTCCCCGCGTCAGCTTCCTGGCAGGCGATTACGGAGATCTGCCGCTTCAAAAGGGATATTTTGATATCATACTGATTAACGGCACGGTCGATTTCGTGGACCCGTGCAAAGTGGTCTCGGACGCTTTGCGGCTTGCGTCCGATGACGGTATCCTGTTGTGCTATACGGATGCGTCGCCCCTTCTGGAAGGGGTATTTAAACTGTTCTTTGAAAAAGACAAAAGAGAAGACTATGAGATATCGGCTTTTGCCCGGCTGATGTGTGCAAAAGCAGAAGACCAGAGCTGGACGCCCTGGGAAGAGAAACAGGGTTTTGAAAAAAATGCAGAAAAACATCTGCGCCAGGCGCAGGATTTACTCATGGGAGATACAAAAGATGGCAGGGAACTGGCAGGTATGCTGAATATTTTAAAGCAGGATGCAAAAACAGCGGCTGCCACCGGGAGAGTGGGACTTAAGTTACGGTTACAGGAACAAAAAGAAAAACTGATGGACTGCGAAAGGAGAAAAAGACCATGAGTGATCATGAATGATTTCATGCCATAAAAATCCAGGGATTTTCAGGCTGTTTGCCGAAAGTCCCTGGACTTTTAAAATTTATCTTGAATGATGGGGCGTATCGCGCACCGTGCTGCACGCTTTGCTGAGCGCCGTCAGCATTTCAATCTTGAATTTATTTTCATAATAATTCAGCACCGGAGAGAACGAATGCTTTCCGATGACCACATATTTGGCCGGAAGCGCCGTCAGCGTCAGCGCGCGGACGTCCGCATTGCAGCGTTTGCAGGTGCATACATTGTACTGCTTCATAAAGCCGTTGATATCCTGCTTCATAAGAAGCTGCTCCATCACGTTGACAAAATGAAATTCATCCTCGCCTGTCTGCTCCTGCAGATCACCGGTATCCTCCAACTGGATCTGCTCCTCCGCAGGGGTTGTCTCCACCGTCTGAGGTGTACTCTGTGCCGGCTCCTCCTGCACGGGCCTGGGTTCCGGAACGTCCTGTGCCTGCACGGGTTCCGGAGACGCAGGCTCCTGTACCGGTCCGGCAGCAGGCTGCGGCGTCTGCACGGGTTCCTTCTCTTCCGGCGCTTCCGCGCGTTCGCGTTCCAGCTCTTCGGAAAGATTATTCAGGATCTCCTGGGACACCCGGTCGTTGCGGGTGCTTTCGTCCACGACCGTGACCTTTTTGGGGCCGGCGCCGCTTTTCGCTCCGTCGGAAGCGGTATCTCCCGGCTCGGAAGAGGTGCCGTGTGTCAAAAGATCCAGTACATGTGAAGTTTTATTTGTTTTCTTAGCCATTATCTGACTCCTCCTTGTTTAACTCTAAATCAATGGACGGCGCGATCTCGCGGATAAATTCCAGATAATCCAGCACTGCGCCTGAACGGATATTATATGTGAAGATGCTTTCGCCGTGGGCGGGGGCTTCTGCGATCGCTACTCCTGCGCGGATCTTTGTGTCAAATACCTTTGAACCGATCTGCTCCGCCAGCTGATTGGCCATATCCAGCACATCCCGGGACAGAAGCGTGCGCTTATTGAACCGGTTCAGCAGGATTCCCAATACATTGAGATTCGGATTGAAAGAGCTTCTTACGGATTCTATGGTCTCTTTTAACTGCGCAAGTCCCACCAGGCTTAAAATATCGGAAGCCATGGGGATGATCAGATGATCGGAGACAGAGTAGGCGTTGACAGTCAGCAGGTTCAAAGCCGGCGGCGTATCTATGATCACATAGTCGTACTGGCCGACGATGGGCGCAATGGCGTTCTTCAGGATATATTCCCGCCTGCCGGGGATATGCTCCAGGCCGTTGCTGCTTAAGCTGATGTCGGAGACCAAAAGATCGCAGGTCTCGCCTTCCACAAGAGCTTCCTGGACCGGGACAGAGCCGTTCAGAACATCCAGGATCGTGTGCTGGCTCTCCCGGCCTCCGCCAAGACAAAACCCCAGGTTGCCCTGGGGGTCCAGGTCGATACCCAGAACCTTCTTACCTGTGATGCCGATCCCGGAGGCCAGCGCAGCGGAAGTGGTGGTCTTGCCGACTCCGCCTTTCTGGTTGGAAACTGTAATCGTGATTGACAAAACTGTACCTCCAAAGTGAAAAAATGTAAAAATGATTTTTCAAAGTATTATTTTTATTATACAACAGGTCGATAAATAAGTATAGTGATAAAATGATTTTTTTCAAAGAAGAGCTGTCCGCGGGTGCCGGAATTGCAGGCGCGGCTTCATGGATATGACAGAATCCGGTGTAACAATCAGGGAGCGGACAGGACAGATTCCGGCTGTGAAGGAGCAGGGAAGCCGGACGGATCAGTGTGGATTATGCGAAAGGAGAGTATAGAAATATGGCAAGTTTATCAAGCACAAGCAGCGTATCCAGCAGCAGCAGTCTGGGCAATACGTCCCTGAGAGGTTTCGGAGGACTGATGTCCGGAATCGACCGTGACTCCATCATCGAGCAGATGACCCTCGGGGAAACCACGAAGATTAATAATGTGAAAAATGATATCACAAAACTCGGATGGAAGCAGGAGGCCTATCGCGCCCTCAGCGACCAGATTATTGATATTACGGATAAATACACCAGCTACTCGTCATCCAGCAGCCTGGTAGACCCGCTTACTTTTGCGAAGAGTATTATCAGCACCATAGGAAGCGACAAATCCACCAGGTTTGTGAAGGCTTCCGGCAGTTCGGATATGATCAGCAGTATAGCGATTGAAGCTGTCCGCCAGCTTGCGACGGCGGCGGCGACGCAGTCAGGGCCTGTAAAAACGCATGAATTGAAGACAAAATTGAATGATCTGGATAAAGAAACTGCTCTTTCCCGGTTAAATTATAGTGGGGAAGGCGCAGAACTGGTATTCGGTAAACATGATGGCAAAGGCTGGTACGGGAGTACGACCTTTACTTTCCCGGCGCAGTATAAGGCGCGTGATAAAGACGGGAATATCATGTACGATGACAACGGCAACGCAATCATGAAGGACATTGATTATACGATGGATCTGTCAAAGCCGGATAATAGACAGAAACTGGAAGATCAGCTTAACTATGCGCTGGAAGATTCTAATGTAGAATTGGACGGTAAAAAGCTGAGCGACCGTATGAAATTTGAATTTGATACCGATGGGAAGCTGCAAATTAAGGAAAAAGATGTGGATTTGATGAAAGGCTATGGAATCCAGAGCAGTTCATCTGCTTTGTATGCACTGGGCTTTACCGGCAGAGGCAAGGATGGAGCAGTTACCATTGATGATTATAATGCGAGCCTTCAGGAGTTTGCGAAGTCATCTGTCTACAGAACGACGGTACTTGAAAGCCTGACGGGCGCGAAAGTGAACTTTAATTATAATGGTACACAGAAGGAGATTGAGCTGATTACCGCCCAGGATAAGGCGGATATGAACAGTATTAACAGGGACAATTTGGATCAGTATTTGTCTGAAACGGCTATGAAGGAGCTGTACGATCTCTTGGATGGCATAAAGCCGGAGAACATAACGGTTGATGAGGCCGAGGTTATAAAAAATGTTAGAGAAGCTCTTTTGGCTGAGGCGAATATAAACAGAGACGATATAGAGAAAGAATTACAGAGCCAAAAAGAAACACATGCAGCAAGTAAAGGTGTAACAAGAGGGTCTGAGATGATAAATCTGGCTAAAAAAATAGTCGGGAGCAATGTAGTGCGGTCAGATTATGAT
>DKVI01000068.1:13722-13950 GCA_002491115.1 Lachnospiraceae bacterium UBA7182
GAAGCGATCATAGCGGATATAAAGGAACGTTACAAACAAGGAGAAGGTTTGTCTGATGACAAGTATGAAGAAATAATTAAAGAAATTTTTAATTCTGAAGTTGAGGCAGCCTATAAGGATGCTGTTGATAAAACGTTTGCATCAGAGAATAATATAAAAAGAGAGTCTGAGATGATAAAGCTGGCCCAAAAAATAGTCGGGAATAATGTAGTGCGGTCAGATTATGAT
>DKVI01000068.1:14278-30545 GCA_002491115.1 Lachnospiraceae bacterium UBA7182
GAAGCGATCATAGCGGATATAAAGAAACGTTACAAACAAGAAGAAGGTGTGCCTGATGAGGAGTATGAAGCAAAAATTAAAGAAATTTTTAATTCTGAAGTTGAGGCGGCCTATAAGGAGGGTATTGAAAAAGAATTCCAGGCGCAGGTTACATCTGCTTATAATACTAAAAAAGAAGCTTATATCAACAGTGTTAATCCTACAAGATATAAGGAGATGTGTGACGATGAAAGGCTAAGGCTTAAGAAAAATGAAGCAGCAAGGCAAACGAATGAAGCCTATTATAATGCTACGCAGGATGCAAAGATGCTCCTGATGCAGGATCGTCTGCAAAGTCGTCTGAACAAAGCTTTCGGAAGCGATAAGATAAGCGTAGGCCTGAACAAAGATGATGGAACTTTATTCTTTGAAACAGTAGACAAAAACGGTGATCCCAGCAAGGTCAGCTTATCCATCACTGCCGGCAGCAGCGGAAGCGATACGCTGTCGAAGCTTGGTATTATCGCAGGCGCTTCCAATAAGGTTAATCTGAATGGAAGCTTAAAAGATAATATGGAAGCGTTTGATATTGCTACAGTCGAAGACCTTGAGAAGCTTTTAGAAGGCGGCTTTGAGATCAACGGCGTGAAGATTGACGGCATCACCAAAGACACTTCACTTGGCAGTATCTTATCCAAGATCAACGCCTCCGATGCCGGAGTAAAAGCGACTTACATAGAGTCAACAGGGCAGTTTATGCTTGTGGCGGATGAGATGGGTTCCGGCAGGAAGATTACATTGGGAGATGATACTGAAGATCCTGATAATCCTAAGGTTACGCTGGCTTCCAAGATTTTCGGCGGCGGCACTTCCGAAGACGGCAAGGACGCAATTATTGATGTCAGCTACGGCAACGGCATGAAGGTAACCATGAGTCCGTCTTCCAATACCTTTGACCTGGAAGGGCTGACTGTCACGGTCAGCGGTACATTTGGCGGCGAATATGCAGAAAATGGTGTTACATGGAAACCCGACACCTCCGAGCGCGTCACCTTCTCCGCTGAGGCAGACGTAGACGCCGTTACAGAGAAAGTAAAAACCTTCTTCGAGGATTACAATAAACTGGTATCGGAAGTCTACAGCCAGCTTACTACCCGTTCCGACAGTTCCTATGGTCCTCTGACCGACGAGCAGAAGGCGGAGATGAGCGAGACTTCCATCGAGAACTGGGAGACGAAGGCAAAGCAGGGTATTCTGTACAATGACTCCGTGATCCGCGACCTGAACTCCGCACTGGAAGGTTTCCTGACCCAGTTGATGGGCAGCGGGATCAAGTACCAGGACTTGGAGAAGATCGGTATTACCTATGACGAGAGCTGGGGCGGCGGCGCGTCGACCATCGTATTTAACGAGTCAAAATTCCGCTCCGCCATGGAGACGGAGCCGGAACTGGTATCCGATATTTTCACAGGTACCGGCAAGACAGGCGGCGTGGGGCTTGCCAGGACGGTTGAAAATATACTGACGCCTTACGCGACCCGTGTCGCATCCAAGAACCGCGGATCCGGAAAAGACAAAGGCTCTTATGGTCGTCTGATTGAGGAAGCGGGTTCGGAGAAAGTGCCGACTTCGGTTATGAATAACTTTATCTACGATCAGATCAAAGAGATGAACCAGAAGATTGAGACCCTGCAGGCGCAGTTAAAGACGAAGCAGGAGCGTTATATCAAGCAGTTCACCAGTATGGAGACACTGATCAACCAGTATAACAGCCAGTCCAGTTATCTTTCCAATATTTCCGGCTAAGGAAAGCTATAGAATTTAAAAGAAAAGTACCAATAAAAGCGGAACTATAATTCAGAAGGAGATCAAATGAACGGATACAGCCAATACAAAGAAAAAAGCATATACTCCATGTCAGGTCCGGAACTTTTACTGCTCCTGTTTGACGAGGCAATCAAGCGTCTGACGCGTGCGGAGCACAGTCTGGAGGACAAAAATTATGATGATTTTGAGGATTGTCTGCAGCGGACGTCCAGGATTGTCCGGTATCTGACAGATATCCTGGATATGAGTTATCCGATCAGCCGTGACCTGCGGCGTATCTATGTATATCTTGTCTATGACATCAGTATTGTCAGCGCCGGAAGAGAGCGCCGGAAGGATGAGATCGGACGTATCCGGCATATCCTTTCCGAACTGCGGGAAGCCTTTGACGGCGCCAGCAGGCAGGTAAATGACATGCGCATAGTAGTACCGAAAGAAGTAAGGGGATAGGCATATGGCACAGACAAAGCTGGATACGACAAAAGTCATGATTCTCCTTCAGAGACGCCGCAATATTATCTGGGAAGTCAGCAGGCTGACGGGGCAGCTGGAGGAAGCCATGGCGCGGAACGATGAAGTGTCCATTGCCATGACACTGGAAATGCGGGCGGAGGAAATGGCGAAGATTGACGAATGTACGGAAGAGATCTGGCAGTTGGCTGGAGCTGACCAGGAGGCGCGGAAGAAACTGCGCCTCCTGATGACGTCAAAGCCCGGGGAAGCTGCGCCTGAGACACCGGAAGAAAAAAAGATCTACGAGATCCGGCAGAATACGCAGCATCTTCTGGATGAGCTGCGTGTCGTAGACGAGAGACTGAACCGGAAAGTGACCGGAGACAGATCATTTTATGGGGCCAGGAGCCGGTGAGAGGAAGTCTGACGTATGAATCAATTATTACTTGACGGCCATTCCCTGGTGGGTATTGTGGCGTCGATTATTCGCCAAACAGAACTGCATGTGGCTTATAACCGCATGGACTGGGAGAGGATTTACCGCATTGCGGATTATCATAAAGTCGCCAATATTGTCTATCTGGGGATCCTTGGCTACAGAGAATCGGTGCCGCCGAAATGGCAGGAACGATTCTTTGCACGTTATCAGGAATCCCTGCTGTATGGGGAGAATTATAAAAGTTCGATAGATGAGATGCTTTCATGGCTGGATACCCGCAATATTTCCTGTACGGTGCTGCTGTCCGAGGGTGTGCGTGAGCTTTACCCGATCGCGGAGGAGGCGGATACGGCGCCTTTGCAGATCTGCCTGGATGAAAAGAATTATACGCTGGTCAAGGGATACCTGATTGATCTGGGATATGAGACTTTTCAGAATTATGACGGGCAGGGAGAGTGCCTGAAACGGGAGCAGGGGATCGCGGTTACACTGTATCATAAGCTTCCTTTCCGGACGGGTAAATACATCCGGGGCATGCAGAAAATACTGGAATCCGCCTGCATACGGGAACCTTATACCTATGTCCGTATGCTTCCTGTGGAAAGTGAATTTATTTACCGTATGGCTGCCGCGGCCTATCGCTATGCGACGGACGAGTTGACCATGCGCGAAGTGCTGGATCTGCAGCTCTGTCACAGAGCATGGAGGGATCAGATCCGCATGGATGTGGTGTCCAGGCGTCTGGCGGAATATGAGGCAGACGATCTGGCAGAGAAGATTTTACGTTTCTCCTATATGTGGTTTGGGGACAGAAAAGATACCTATTATGAGCATCTGCCGGAGGACATGTCTCCCTATGACGTGTTGGAAGAACGTCTGCTGACCCGGGGCATGATTAAGCATGAGACCAATGAGCAGGCTTTAAAGATCGAGAATCAGGTCAGAAAAGAACTGGACAAAGAAAAACGTGAGGAGAAAAGGCTGCAGCGGAAAGCACGTTCCAAAGAACGGTGGAACCGTTGGATGCGGGCGCTGAGATGGGCATTTCCGGATTTTCATTATATGGCGTCCATTTATCCGGTTGTGGAACGTTTCCCTCCCGTGCTTCCGGTATTCTGGATCATTCGGGGGACAAGGCTTCTTATTAGAGCATTCAAAGGATAAATATAAAAAAGACCCCTGCAATCAAGGAAAATGTTCCATTGCAGGGGGTTTTTACGACTATTTTTCTGCTTTATCCGAACTGTTTCTGCGGCTGAACAGAGATTTAAGCATCATCACAGAATCCATGTTGGGCGCAGAGGCGGTCTTATTGCTTTGTTCTGCCTCCGACAATTCTTCCCGCAGGATGGAAATCTGCTTTGGCGCATCAATCGCCAGACGAACCCCGTCGCCTGCGCATTCAATGATCGTGATGCGGATGTTGTCGCCAATGAGAAGGCTTTCATTCTTTTTACGTCGAAGTATCAGCATATCGGTCACTCTCCATTTCCAGTGCATGTATCATCGGCGATGGACGGAAATGAACGCAGCGCATGGCGGCATTCATAACGGGAGTTCTCCAGAATCACCTGGATTCCGCAGCGCGTCTCAGGATTGATGACCAGAGGGCATTTTAAGTTTACCGTATTGTCCAGATAGTCGCTGTGTACGACACAGATTGCATAATAGGAAAGATCTCCATGGTCGCCTGCATTCAGGAAGGAAAGCTCTTCCGGAGTCAGTACAGGCGCATAATCCGGACAGAGAAAATAAGGATTTACAAGTACAAATCCTACTTCCGGGTTATCCACGGACAGCATAAGGAGCATGGAATCGTCTCCTTCGTCGTCAAGACTAAGGAACAGGTAGCGTTTTAAGTCTGAGAAGCCGAACAGGCCGTCGGGAAACAGGATCAGGTTGTCTTCTTCGTATTCCACTGTACCATAATCAGTTTCTATCGTCATATATAAGCACTCCTATGTGAATAAATTGATGGCTCCGCCGCGCTGTGGTTCGCGGGGAGGAACATAATTGAAATCCCCCAGATATTCAAAATGCAGTTCCGGGCGCTGGGTGATGATTGTCATCACCATGGGCGGAAGATAGGTGAGATCTCCCTTGGCCACCTTCATTTCAAAAGCGCCGCGTTCTGCCGAGTAAGTGGAACGCGTCTCGGCGGATATGCCGCGGGGATTGATCTGCGCAGGCGCTGTTGCCGCATAAACGGTATCTATATTGTCCGCAGCTACAGCCGTCATATTTGCGGCATCCACAGCCGCGGACGGATTGGGATTGGCCTGCGGTGCAGAAGGCTGCGGCTGCACCTGATGGAAAGCCGCCTGCTTTCTGCTGACGGTCTGCCCCTCCGAAGGAGCAGTATGTTTGGAAAATGCCCGGTTGATCTTTGTAATATCCTGGACCGGCACGGAATTTCTCCCGGCGCTGCGGTGGAAAGACATCTGCCGCGCCAGTGCCTTCTTTCTTTCAAGCGCTACGGAGTCCGAGCTGACCAGACGGGCATTCTGCGTATAACGGACCATCTGCATGGGTACGGATGTGATTTTGATAAGTTGTTCCATAAAGCGCCTCCCATTATTGTTACTGTTACTTATCTTACGAAATCAAACAGAGAATTATTCATCAGTTTGGAACCTACCTGAAGGGCAGCATTGTATGCGTACTGGTTATTGTACATTTCCAGAACCGATTCATAGGGATCAGCCCCCAGGATATCTTTATACTGCTCGGTCAGGGAATCCTGCAAGTCATTCAGCTTCAGGTCGAGATTCTCCAGCAGGTTGTACTTGTTGCCGAGATCGGAGTAGAAAGTGCTGGTGGTATGTCCGGTATCGGGAATTTTCGCAAGGATCGTTCCCAGCTGGTCGAACATGTCACTGTCTTCTCCATTGAGGAAATCGTTGACTTCCCAGACTGCTTTGGCAGTCAGTCCCAGCGGGCCGTCGGTCAGTTTCTCCATGATATAGTCCATATCTATTGTGATCTGGCTGCCGGTAGCCTGAGAAGCGACCATAGAGTCGGAAGTAATGCCTGTCAGTACGTTCATACCGCCGGTATAAGTATCCAGCAGTGTATCCCGGTCACGGATGTCTCCATATCCCAGGTCCATGCGTCCCTGTTCGGACATGGCACGGATCAGGTCCTTCTCTGTACCCGAACTTGCGCCGGTATTAAATTCAAATGCATAACTCCCGTCGGTCTGTCTGGTAAGGTCCATAACGAAAGTTTTCGGTGTTGTATCACCGGGGAAAGTATGATTATAGGTCAGTGTTTTGCCATCTGAACTCAGTTCAAAAGGCGGAGTTGAGATATCATTGCCTCCATAGACGTAGAAATCCTGATACTGCGCGTTCAGATCATTGACCATGGTGTGTTCATACTGCAGCAGTGCGTCGCGGATCGTTGCATCCGCATAGTCTGTGGTGGTTGCGTTTCTTGCACGAAGGACTGCTTTTTGTACATCATTGACAAGCGTGCTGTGGATATCACGCACACCTAATTCCTGCTGGTACAGACGGTTTTTTACATCTGTGATCAGTTTGTCTTTGCTTAAAATCTCCATATACTGGTTGTCGATTTCCTTGCCCCTGTAGTAGGAAAGAGGACTTTCGGCAGCAGATTCATATGCCTTTCCGCTGGAAATCTTGTTCAGGGATTTATTCAGGTTCGCGTGCACGGTGTTTACCTGACTTGTATAGTTTCTGTATGTGGATGCGTTGGTTACTCGCATAATGAAAGAACCTCCTGTCTAAAATCTGATTATTTATCTTCCGCAGACACCGGTGCTGTTGATCAGGACGTTCAGCACTTCATCCAGGGCCGTCATCAGACGGGATGCTGCGTTGTAAGCTGCCTGGTACATCATCATGTTGGATGCTTCTTCATCCAGGCTGACGCCGGATACGGAATCCCGGGCATTCTGCACCGCATTCAATACAGTTACATTATTCTTTAAGACGTATGTATTGCTGTAAGAATCATTGGCCAGTGTGGTGGATATATTGTTCATAAAGTCCGCGAACGAGTTGTTTTTCAGATCCGGATTCGCACCCATCATGGCGTCGGTTCCTGTGGTGGTATTGCCATAAGGATAGGTAGTGACCATGGCTTCCATCATGTTCAGCAGGGTGTCTGTCGGATTCTCTCCCGCGTTGCTGACGCCGACCGAACCGTTGACCCAGTTGACATTGATGCCGATATTGCCGGCGGTGATACCGTCACGGGTATTGTTTTCTTTATTTGCCAGCAGATACCATTTCTCGTCTTTGGGGACATTGGGATCATTACTGGTGCCGTAAATATTAATATTGTTCATGACATCGGCAAATCCTTTTGCAAGCTTATCAAGTTCCTGCCTGTAATATTCGTACCCCCGTATATCATTATTGTCATTGGCATTGGTAAGGTCTTTGCCGTTGTTTTTCCAGAGCATATCCAGACTGGCCTGGATGGAACCGCTCTTAAGCTGCATAAAAGTATTGGCGGTTACCGCCTGGCCGTTATCAGTAGCGGTACCCTCGATGCCGCCGTCTGCTTTTGCCTTAAGCGTCAGAGTTTCCTGTGTTTCGCCTGTATCCGCCAGGTTTTTTGCACTTCCTGTAAATGTAATGGAGAAATTATCCGGATAAGGCTCTTTGGTTGCATCAAGGGTAGTCAGTGACAAATGTCCGTAGTTTTCACTGCCGGTTCCTTCCGTACCTTCCACCAGCGTAAGCTTGTGGGTCTGCCCGTTTGCATCTGTGTAAAGCATTTCTACCCGCAGGTCGTCGGGCCATTCTTTTTTGCCGAGAGGGTTGCCGTTTCTATCCAGATAAAATTCTTCTTCCGGAGCCGCGCCTGGGGCGGCATCATGCTCTGTGCCGTTCTCCACACCGTCATGGGCTTTATCCTTATAATAAGTAACCTCAATGGGAATATAGCTGGACAGCTCATCCAGCAGCAGGTTACGCTCATCCATCAATTCCAGGCTCTGCTGCCCCAGGACCTGGTTCTGTTTGATCTGGCGGTTCAGATTGCCGATCTGCATCAGGATGTCGTTGACTTCCTGTACGGCGCCGTTTTCCGTGTTGTTCCTGCCGTCCAGCTGCGTGTATTCGATCCGTTCCGATTCGGTAATATGCCTGTCGGCGTCATTGAGAAGATTGGTCAGCGCTTTCATCCTGTTCTGGAGTTCCGCCTCATAGATCGCATCGTTGGCCTTGGGGTTATCATGCATATAAACCAAAGTGCTGTAGATATCATTAAAGGCGCTGTTAATCCCGTTAATACTGGACTCATCGAAAACTTTTGAAAGCCGGTCCAGGGAAGACTGTATAGAATCCGTATATCCCGATTTCTGCATCTGGTTGCGGTACTGGGCGTCCAGATACGGGTCGCGGATCTGTGTGACCTTATCCATGCTGACGCCGAAGCCGACGATGACTTCGGATCCGTTCATATAATTGGAAACAGGGGTTCTGTAGTTAATGCTGGATGTCTCAAGCGACTGCCTGGTATAGCCCGGGGTATTCATATTGGACAGATTCTGTCCGATGATATCCAGCCGCTTCTGGTTCGCCTGCAAAGCAGAGAGCGCAGTTGAGAAACCGGCAAAGGTTGCTCTTACCATGTGTGATTCCTCCAAAAATAAGTATATGACGGCAAAAAGTCCGCCCGGACCGATACCGCCGTCTGTAAATTGCAAGTGTCTGTTGATTTTATATTAAACATATCGGTCGCCGATCCTGGAATGAGGCGCGGCGGCCGGTGTCTGTTTTCCTCCATGATTATAGGCGGCACCCTGCTGTGTGAACAGCTCCAGCTCGCGGAGCCGTACTTTCAGAATCTGTTCCGATGCTTCCCTGGCTTTTTGCAGCCGGTCAAGCTTAAATTCCAGTTCTTCAAATACGGGGGCGAGGACCTGCCTCTCTCCGGGCGCGGCGGCTTCCAGGATCTGACGCAGTGTAAAGCCGTCCCATCCAAGGGATTCCTGCAGCTTCATCCGGTGCTGCTCCAGTCCCCGAAGTTTCAGAAGGAGCGCCTGCTCTTCCTGGATACAGCCGTCCAACAGTTCATGATGCCTGCCGGAAGCGGCTTCGGTCTTTTTATCTTCCGTCCGGGCGATCGCCTCAGCGGTGGCGGACAGATTCCGGATGACCGAAATATAATCGTTCAAAGGTTCCTGTGTCGTCTGATTCATAGAAAATGAGTATACTCCCTTCCGTACAGGATCAGTTCAGCCCCAGGAGCCGTCCGGCGATCTTCACGGAATCCGGCCGATAAGTCCCGTCCGCGATCTGGCGGCCAAGCTCCTGAACCCGTTCCGGACTTGCACTTCCTGTCACCTGAGAGGCTGCACTTTTCGCCAGAATGCGGGCAAAACTGTCCTCCCCATCCTGACCCGTCCGCGGCCCGTTGATTGTTACCGTATCGTAATTACCTTTTGCTTTTCCGGACTGTGGCGCGCGTCTGCGCTGTGTAGAGACCGGGGTGCGGTAAGTGGTATCTATTGTCTGGAATTTGATATTCATACAAAAGCCTCCTTTCTACCCTGAAGAGTACAGGTGTTTTTAATTCTTTTAATATCTATCGGCATTTTTCGTCGAAAGATAAGCCGTTCATTCGTATTTTCCCAAAATTTCACGGTGAATATTCTAAATGCAATCTTGCAACCCATGTGAAAAAATGCTAATATAAATCTGGAATACGCCGATATATAGACGGTGAATAATGAATTTTTATGCAGGCGGCAACTGGAGGATATATGGCGAACATTTTACAGGTAACGACTCCTAATCTGAATACGGATCATCGGAATGTACAAAGCCCGACGGATCCGAAGCATGCGGTGGACCCGTCTGTCCGCAATCCTGCGGACCCTAACCGGGTAGTCCGCGCGGATAACAGAGACGGTCAGCAGACGGGGAATACGACCCAGGATGATCTGCTTTCCGTTATTAATTATGAGAGTAATTACGGCGCCTTTGTCAAGAGCCTGGGTGAAAATTCCGACCTGGCCACAGCACTTGAGAGCCTGCTGTTCGGCGATATGGCAGGGCTTTTGGGGGCCGAGCATACAGATGTGGGCGCGCTGGTGGACCAGTTCCTTATGACGCTTCGGATGGATTCGCCCCAGGAGCTTTTTGATTTTCTTCAGGGCCAGCAGGATCTGCAGGCGCGGTTTACAGGAGATTTTTTCAATCAGCTTCGTTATATGCTGACCCAGGATACGTCCGGCAGTTTTAAAGAAGCTGCCCTTGCCTTTTTAAAAGGATACAACAATTATACTTCCGGCGAACATCTTTTGCAGCAGCTTCACTCCCTCATGGATGACATCGAACAGCTTTTACAGCGCTCTTTCAGAGAAGAGTTCAGGGAGATGGCCGATGCCATGAACTGGGAGGCGGCCAACGGGGACACGCAGCAGAATGCTTCCCTGATCAGCGGGAGAATGATTCCTTTCTTATCCAAATACATATCGTCCACCCATGATTACGGGCCTGTCCGGGATGCTACCATGCTTCTGATCTTCAACGCGGTCCGCTACCAGGACGGAGAGAGAGGAATGCTTGAACGGCTTCTGGAGCGCCTGATGGACAGCCGGGATTTTGAGAGGATGTTCAAAGGCGACGCCCAGGAGAGTCTTGCGAAGCTTTTGGACGGCGGTCCTTCCACATCTCAGCGTGCCATGATGAAGAGCTTCGCCGACAATCTGTCCGGACTTTTGTTAAGAGGAGCCAACGGGCAGGCCGGTCTGGAAAATGTCCAGCAGTTTTATACGATTATGAACGGTATGCTTCTGAATGAAAGCGTCTATATGCCGCTTCTTCATTTTATTATTCCTTTCCAGCTTGAGGGCAACAATGTAGTGTCGGAGATGTGGGTCGACCCTGACGCCAGGAAGGACAAGGAAGACGGGGGCAGGCAGGTCAAGCTGTTTTTGAAATTTGACGTCCAGGGGCTGGGCAAGTTTGAAATGGTCATGATGCTGCAGGACAGGGAGTCCAGGATGCAGCTTTACGTTCCTTCCGCCCTGGCGAAGCAGAATAAAAAGATCCAGACGGATGTATCGGAGATACTGAAGAAAAACGGTCTGAGGCTCAGCCAGTTCTCTGTATATGAACGGATTCGGGACCGGAGAATTGACGAAGTCTTTCCGGAGATCCGGGAGAAGGAGAAGACGATCAATGTCAGAATTTGATGAACTGATGCGGCAGAAGGCCGTAGCCCTGAAATATAATCCGGATAAGAACGGAGCGCCGGTGATCGTGGCTTCCGGCATGGGATATCTGGCAGAGAAGATCACGGAGACCGCTATGGAGGCGGGCGTTCCCGTCTATGAGGATGACTCTCTGGCCACGCTTTTAACCCAGTTAAAGTTAGGGGCGGAGATTCCCCGGGAACTGTACCAGGCGATCGTAGATATATATATTTATTTTATAGGATATGTGTCCGGTCAGGAGACACAGGCAGAGAGCGGGCCTGCAGAAGTACCGGAAGATACGGCGGAGGAACCGCCGGAAATAGAGCTTGAAGAAAAAAAGACGACACCGGAAGAACTGTAGCGTGTAAAGACGCATCACAGGCAACCGGCAGTCATATATATGTCCAAAGGAAAAAGGAGCAAAATACATATGACATCAGCAACAACGGCTGTTTCGCTGGATCAGGCGCAGGTACGGCAAAAGCAGCAGTCCGGGGCGGAGAGTACATCCGGCCTTTTTAAATCCCTGTTCGACGGGGTGAAAAACAGCACGGCGGAAAGTATGGATGCCATCTTTGAAGAGGCGGCGTCTCTGTACGGGATTTCGTCCGGCCTGCTTAAGGCAGTGGCCAGGGCGGAATCGAATTTTAATCCTCAGGCAGTATCTCATGCGGGTGCTTTGGGCGTCATGCAGCTTATGCCGTCCACAGCCAGCTCTTTGGGCGTTTCAGACCCTTTTAACGCAAGACAGAATATTATGGGCGGGGCAAAGTATTTAAAAACACAGCTGGAACGCTTTGACGGGAATGTAAGTCTGGCGCTGGCCGCTTATAATGCCGGACCTGCCAGCGTGGAGAAATACGGCGGAGTTCCGCCCTACGCGGAAACGCAGAATTATGTAAAAAAAGTTATTTCTTATATGGATGATCCGACGCTTCAGGCGAATACCACGGTGCAGACGGAAGTGCCCCATGCGGGGTATGAGCCGTCTGATGTAAGCAGTGTATCGGATGATTCCGTTTCCTCCGGGTATCTGGACGGGCTTTATAATGCCCTGAAAGCATTCGGAAGCATGGGAAGCCTGGGCGGCAATCCGGCGGCGGTGGGAAGCATGCCGGCAAGCAGCGGGGATACGTCCTCCACCGCTTCCTCCCTGAGCAGCATGAACGGGCTGGGGATGCTGGGAAGTCTGTACGGTATGTCGTCGTCGCTGGGAAGTTCCGGTGTTTCAGGCTTAGGCACGATCGGAAGCTACGGCACGTCTGCCCTGGCCGGGCTTGGAAGTTCGTATGGCTCGTCCGCATTGACAGACACGGGAAGCCTTTATGGTATGTCATCCCTCTATGGCTCGTCCCAGGAACTGTTAAACCTGCTTTTTGAGAATGTCACCCAGAGCGAAGACGGGGAGACGGTATCCATGGATAAAAAAAGCTTCTATAACCTGGTGGAACTGCTGCGTATGCAGATGATGAATGCCGGCAGCCAGATCGGTTCTTCTATCGTATAAGAATAAGCGTGAGGGGGATATACATATGACGTTAAAGGATTGTGAAAACTGTCTGGTCTACGGCTCGGATAAAAGACCGCTGGCCAGAGCCAGGGTTGTGCAGCTGGGAGACGACGAGATTCAACTTTTTTTCAGCAGTTATAAACTGCGCAATGCCAGGCTCCGGACGATCGTGGATTTCTATGACGGACAGCAGGGATTAGTCCGAAGTTTGTGTGAGCTTGTATTAAAGAAAAATCAGTCGGCCAACAGGATCAGCGAGCCCTGGACAGCGGACGGGACCATATTGAAAGTTTACGACGTACTCCAGAGACAGAAGGACCTGCGGGTAAAGGTGCATATTAACCTGGAGTGTATTACGCCGCAGGGATATCGTTTTACAGGAATCATACAGAATATCAGTGCGGGCGGCATATTTCTGCTGGCAGACCAGAAGATGAACCCGGGGCAGGCGATTTCGTTCAGACATGCGTTCAAAGACGGCGATCCTGTGGAGTTTGGCGTCAGGGTGATCCGGCGCCAGGAAATACTGGCACAGGGCGGTTATGGTTATGGCTGTCAGTTTATGGATCTGTCTGCCCAGGACGAAGCCGACATCCGGAAGTTCGTCTATAATAAGCAGATTGAGAAGCAGTTGAGGAGAAAAACAAGGAATCAGGGCATATCATGAAGATAAATCTGGTCATGATCGTGAAAAACGAAGCCCGTTCTTTAAAAAAATGCCTGCAGGCCGCGAAGCCTCTGGCCGACAGGATACTGATCACAGATACGGGGTCTACAGATAAAACTGTGGAAATTGCGAATCAAATGGGGGCGGCGGTCAGCAGGTTCACCTGGGTGGACGACTTTTCCGCCGCCCGTAATTTTGCCCTGGATCAGTCGGACGCGGACTGGAACCTGGTGCTGGACGCGGACGAATATCTAAGGCCCTATGGCCGGAAAAGACTGGAAAAGCTTCTGTCTGCCAGGGAAGGAATTTGGTACGGCGGACTTACCAGGTATGATGCTTACAGAGACGAAACGGGAGTCAGCGTAAGTACTTCTGTTCTTCCCCGTCTGCTTCCCGGGTGTGTACGCTATACAGGGCGGATTCATGAACAGCCTGCGGGGGATTATCCCTGTTATGCCCTTCCGCTGTCGGCAGATCATGACGGCTATCTGTATGAAGACAAAGGGGAACGCAATCTGGTTTATCTTGAAAAAGCAGTAAAAGAGCATCCCAAGGACGCCTATTATCAGTTCCAGCTCGCGTCAACGCTTCGGAATTTAAAAAGAACGGAAGAAAGTCTGCCGTATTTTCGAGCGTTTTACCGGCTGTCAGGGAGGACGGAAGCTTACCGGGCAGGCGGCGTGGTGCTGTATCTGTATACGCTTCTGGATGCGGAGACGGTTTCCTGTCTGGATGAGGCGTCCCGGGTGATCGGGCAGGAAGAACCTTATCTGGGCGGATTTGCGGATTTCTGCTTTGTATGCGGGCTCTTTTATATGAAACGGGTGCTTTCTGATGTGGCGCGGTATGCAGGGCTTTTGCCCAATATCGAACGCTGTTATTTGAGGTGTCTTGAGATCGGGGAGCGTCCCGAAGCCGGAGGCGTCGTGGGCACCGGTTCTTTTAAGGCGGCGTACAATCTGGGAACCTGGTATGAAGTGTCAGGGCAGGACGCGCTTGCCAGGCAGTATTATCAGAAGGCGGCCAGTGAGGGATATGCCCCGGCGGCCGAGCGTCTGAAAGCAAGGAAGTAAGTATGGCGCTTATTTTTTCCATAAAAAGGACGATATATTAGAAGAGCAGGATTATGCAGATCCTGCCAGTAAACAGGTATTCTGATACCAGAAAGGAGATCATGTATGACAACAAGTTCCATATCCGGTTATAATTCTTTACTGGATTACCAGAGCTGGGTTGACAGCGCGAATTCCAAAACGGAATCCATGCGGGATCAGATTGATTCCACATCTTCCACGAAAAGCACCGGCAGCAGTAAGAATACAGGTAGCAGCACCAGCAGCGTGGATACTTCCAGCTCTTCTGTGTTTCTGATGAATTATCAGATGTCTTTGACGGACCTGGAAGCTGCGTCCTCCAAGCTTCGCCTTGGCGAAAAGGACAATGTATTCTCAAGCTATGAGAGTGCGCTGAACAAGCTTTCCAAAGCGTCTACCGATGAGGAAAGAGAGACAGCGCAGGCGGCGGTAGACAAGGCAAAGGAAAATATTGTGACAGCGATGAATGATTTCGCGGATAAGTACAACAAGACCTTATCCTTCCTTGAGAGCAATGAAAGCCGCAGCGCCACCGTATCCAGCCAGCTTTCTTCCATGAAGAGCGCGGTGATGACCAATAACGCTCTGAAGACGGTAGGCATGGGGATGGACGTATACGGTAAGATTCACGTGGATGAAAAAGAGCTGAACAAGGCTCTGGACGAAACGTATACCCATGTGAAAGAGACCATGGGCGGACAGTTTGGTATTGCGGAGCGGGTCGGCTCCAGGGCTACTTCCGTACTGGATTCTTCTGTTGACAGGGTTCTGGGCAATTCCAGATCTTCTTCCGGCAGCGCAGACAGCACGAACGGGACCGGCAAGAGCAGCAGCTCCGGTTCCACAAGCAAATCTTCTGCTTTAAACAGTGCGTCCATGCCTGATTCCCTTACATCTTTCTACAACTTTGCAAGGGCAGGCGCATTCAACTTAAGCAACTACTATTCAGTAGGTATGCTGCTGAATACAGTAGGCTAAACCAAAAAACACCCGGCACCAGGCGGCTTTTCTTTTCCGGCCGCCTGTGGGGCGTTTTGATGATAAAAAGAAGTGTGGAAAGTTATGGCAGCACGGCCCACAGCGGGGCGCCGTCGTCATAGCTTTTTTTAAGTTCGGATAAAAGCTGATCCAGATCCCATTCCTGCATACAGTTCTCATAGTTGGCCGGGTCGGCAATGCGGATATTTCCGTCCTCTAAAAGTCTGGTAAACAGCACAAAATGCCCTCCCTGTGTCAGTGATCCCCGTCCCATCAGGGCGACCAGGATATGGCCGGAGGACAGAAGCTCTTCCGCATGCTCCCGGGAGTAATCGGTCACACTGGTTACGTTGAGGCCGTAAGCTTTCAAAGCCTCCGGAATCAGGGCATGGTAAGATCCGCCGTGGAGAGCATAATAGCCATTGTCCGCGGACCACTGGGCCATCTCCACCGGCGTAACGGAAGTCTTCGTGAAGCTGTTGACCAGCATGGCCACCGCCGCAGGTCCACAGCCGTATTTACTCATACGGTCATTGCCGCCGTACAGAAAACCTCTCCATCGGCTGTCTCCCTGGTTGTAGTAAAGCATGGGTCCGCAGCCGGTGTCCAGCATGACGATGTAAGCCGAGTCCAGCGTAGGTGCCTCATCATAATCCAGCTCGGATACATCGCCCAGCCGGGTGGATTCTTCTATGTAAGGGATCTCCTCGCCGGTGTCCGAAACGGATGCTGCCAGAGGCACCGGTTCATCTGGAAGGACGGCGTCGGCGGTCTGCCTGTTTTCAGCAGCGCGGGCAGAGTGAAACGCATCGAGCCTGTCGGAACAGGCGTCCGCGAAAGAAGAGGCATGTTCGGATACATATATCTTTGTTGAACCGGCGGCGCGCAGGATATCTTCCGGGGTAAATGGCCGGCACATGAAATATAAACTGCCTAAAATCGTGACAGTGCAGGCGATGATTCCTGCATATAAAAGCCTGGATAAAAAAGTGTTGTTTTGCATGGTTTTGACAAAAGTTAATTCTGTCCGCCTGTCAGCGGCGGTTGCTGCGTTCATCTGTTTTTTGTTTATTATATCAATTTATATTTCGCGTGTAAAGTCCCCGTCCGGCTGAAATAGGGTTGTTTCACGAAGGTT
>DKVI01000107.1:0-29216 GCA_002491115.1 Lachnospiraceae bacterium UBA7182
GTCTGTTTCTCCTCCATGATCAGAATATTGTAGATGCCCGCTTTATCTTCCTTCGCATAGCCGACATTTTCAAAATTCCCTGCCATGTTTTTCTGTCGGTACAGATAATAGGGAAAAAGTCCCATCTCCTGGCAGTACCTGGCTGTCATATCCATGATCTGCATATTGTTTTCCAGTCCCATCTCTTCGTACTGTTCTTTAAAAAGATTCAGGCGCGCCGCCCTCTTGATGGCAAGCGAATGAATGGTGATGCTGTCCGGCGCCAGTTTCTTAAGCTCCTGCATGGTGTATTCCACATCCTCATACCCCTCCCCGGGAAGCCCGATGATCAGGTCCATATTGATATGGCAAAAGCCCATTTCTCTCGCCAGCGCGAACGCCTCCCTTGTCTGCTTTGACGTATGATGGCGCCCGATGATCTTAAGCGTCTCATCCTTCATGGTCTGGGGGTTGATGGAGATCCGGTCGATCCCATGGTTCAAAAGCACCTGAAGCTTCTCCCGGGTAATACTGTCCGGTCTTCCAGCTTCCACGGTAAATTCCTTAAGATGCGCCCCGTCGAAGGCAGTCTGAATCTTTGTCAGAAGCCGGTCCATCTGCTCTGGATTTAAGGAGGTGGGTGTCCCGCCTCCGATATAAACCGTATTCAGCTTTTTATGCCTGAATGTTTCCGCCACATAGTCAAGCTCTTTACACAGGGTGTCCAGATACATGTCGATTTGTTTTTCCCATTTGGACAGAGGATAAGAAGTAAAAGAACAGTACAGGCAGGTGCTTGGACAAAAAGGAATCCCCACATACAGGCTGTAGCCGTCCTGATAGTCAATGTCTCTTAGAATATGCCGTTCCCGGTTGGCGATCCTGACGCTTAAAGCCGCTTTTTCCCTGCTTGTCAGATAGACCGTTCTCATATGTTCCTCGATCTGGGTATCGCTCTTACCCGCCTCCAGCATCTGCATGACAATTTTGGTGGGGCGAATGCCTGTAAGGCTTCCCCAGGGCAAAGACTGTCCCGTATACTGAGACAGGATGCCGTAGATCTGGCGTTTCAGATGATTTTTTGTCTCTTTTCTGTCCGTGTAGTCGATTTCTTTTGTTCCCTCGCCTTTGATCTGTCCTTCTTCCAGCCACACCGTATGTACAAGCCCGTCTGTAAAATCCACCTTCATCTGAAGACGCGTCTGCTTTGTAAACGCTTCCTGCACCCGGACCGATACGTCTTTCCCTGGAAAAAATGCCTTTACCAGAGAATGGATGTCATACGCAAATCCAGGTCGGTTCACAATGATTTCTATTAATTCCCTCATACTTCTACCTCTGTTTGAAAGGGCTGCCGCATCCTGCGGCAGCCCCGATTCTTCCTGTCTTATATAAATGGATTGTATTTCTTCTCGTATCCGATGGTAGTCGCTTCCCCATGTCCCGGATATACTTTTGTATCTTCCGGCAGCGGAAACAGCTTTTCTTTCACTGACCGCACCAGCTGCGACATGCTCCCGCCCGGAAAATCGCTTCGTCCTACCGATCCCTGGAACAACGTATCTCCGGAGAACACACAGCCTGCCTCCTGACAATAATAGGAGCAGCCGCCCGGCGTATGCCCCGGGGTATGAAATACTTTCAAATGCATCCCCGCCAGGGTAAGTTCCTGCCCGTCTTTTACAAACACATCCGCGGCAAGGGTAATGGCTTTCTGGCAGATAAACGGCGACATATTGTTGACGGCATTCAGAAGAAGATCTTCTTCCGTTTCATATGCGTAGACGGGCGCATGGGTGGACGCTGCCAGTTCTTCCGCGCCGCCCATATGGTCTGCATGGCCGTGGGTCAGAAGGATCGCCTGAATCGTCCATCCTTTCTGATCCGCATAAGTTTTGATCCGCGCGGCTTCGTCTCCCGGATCAAACACCAGCGCTTCTTTCGTATCCCCATTGACCAGGAACCAGCAGTTGACTGCCAGTTCGCCCACAGTCAGGGATGAAATATTTAAGTTTCCCATCTTGTACCCCTTTCCTTAATCAACTGGTCGAACGCTCCACATCCAGCACGCTTTCTATCTGGCGCAGTTTTTCTATAATCCGGTGCAGCTCTTCCACGCCGGATATGTCAAAGCTTGCCGTTATGGTGGCGGTTCCCTGTCTGCTCACGCGCACATTCATGGCCGTCACATCAATATTCTGCTCTGTCAGCACTCTTGATATGTCCACCAGAAGCCCTGTACGGTTATTTCCGTAGATCGTGATCTCAGCCGTATATTTCTCCCCGGCATGAACCTGTACCCCGCCCTGCCATTCCGCCTCGATTAAGCGTTCTCTTTCGGATTCTGCCAGATGGAGCATATTGACGCAGTCTGTCCGGTGAATGGTCACGCCGCGGCCCCTGGTTACAAAGCCGATAATTTCGTCTCCCGGCACCGGATTGCAGCATTTGGAAAAACGGACTGCCACATCGTCGATTCCTTTGACCACAATACCGCTTCCGGACTTGGCGATATGAATCTTTTTCTCTTTCGCCTCCCCGACGCTCTCCATGATTTTCGCGTCCGTGATCGACTTTTTACGCTCTTTTTCGTATTCTTCCACCAGCCGGTTCACAACCTGGCCTTCTTTCAGGCCTCCGTGCCCGACGGCCGCCATCACAGAATCCCAGTCCCGGAAACCGTATTTGCGAAGCACGCTCTCCTGATATTCGGGCTTCATAATCTGGGGCATCTGGATGGCTTTCATCTTGCAGTACTGCGCCACCAGATCTTTCCCTTTTATAATATTGCTTTCTTTAAACTCTGTCTTAAACCACTGGTTAATCTTATTTTTTGCCTGAGTACTCTTCACCATACCCAGCCAGTCACGGCTGGGGCCTTTGGAATTCTGAGACGTAAGGATCTCGATACGGTCGCCGTTTCTGAGCCTTTGGTCAATGGGAACCAGTTTTCCGTTGACCCGGGCGCCGATCATCTTATTGCCCACGGCACTGTGGATGCTGTAGGCAAAGTCTATGGTATTGGAACCGGCAGGCAGCGTCTTTACGTCCCCATTGGGCGTAAAACAGTACACGTTATCTGAAAACAGGTCCAGATCACTTTTTAAAAGGCTCATAAACTCCCTGTTGTCAGACATATCCTGCTGCCACTCCAGGATCTGCCGAAGCCAGGTCAGTTTCGCCTCCGCACTGTTCTTGCCCTCCACGTTCTTCTCTTCGCTGCCGCCGCTTTCTTTGTATTTCCAGTGGGCGGCAATGCCGTATTCCGCCGTACGGTGCATCTCATAGGTCCGGATCTGGATCTCAAAAGGCTGTCCTTTCGGCCCGATCAGCGTGGTGTGAAGCGCCTGATACATATTGGGTTTGGGCATGGCAATATAATCTTTAAAGCGACCGGGAATCGGCTTATACATCTCATGGATCACGCCTAAAGCGGCGTAACAGTCTTTGACGGATTTCACCAGGATACGCACGGCAAACAGATCATAGATCTGATCCAGCGTTTTGTCCTGATTGACCATTTTTTTATAGATGCTGAAAAAATGCTTGACCCGGCCTTTTACGTCCGCCTCGATTTTGGCGTTGTCCATATGCTGCTTCACTTCCGCCACAATGGACTGTACATACTGTTCCCGGGAACTTCTTTTTTCCGCAATCTGGGCCACCAGATCATAATATACCTCCGGCTCCAGATATTTAAGCGCCAGATCGTCCAGCTCCACCTTTACTTTTGCGATACCGAGGCGCTGGGCAATGGGGGCGTAGATATCCATCGTCTCCCTGGCCTTCTCTTTTTGCTTCTCGGGGCGCATATATTTTAAAGTCCGCATATTGTGCAGACGGTCGGCCAGCTTGATTAAGATAACCCGGATGTCTTTTGCCATGGCAAGAAACATCTTTCTTAAGTTCTCCGCCTGTTCGTCCACCTTGTCCGCCGAATAACTTAACTGACCCAGTTTCGTGACGCCGTCCACCAGAAGCGCCACCTCGTCGCTGAAAGCCCTGGCCACATCCTCCGTAGTCATGGGCGTGTCTTCCACCACGTCATGCAAAAGCCCGGCAACGATGCTTTCTTTGTCCAGTTCCAGGTCCGCCAGGATGATCGCTACGCAGAGCGGATGAATAATATACGGCTCGCCTGATTTGCGCACTTGTCCCTCATGAAAGCTTAAAGCGGTCTGATACGCTTTTTCAATCATGGAAATATCCGTGGATGGATGATACCGGACCACGCTCTTTATCAATTCCCGATACAGTTCCTCCGGACTGGTAAAATCCTTCATCACCGGAATGTCCCTGTCTTCTCTTTCTGTTTTCTTTGCCTGTACTTCTGCCATGTCTCTCACCATCTTATAAAAAGTTATCTACTTTCCTTCATAGCAAATCACGCTTTCCACGTCGTATTTTGCCAGTCTTTGCCTTCCTTTAAGACCTGCCAGTTCCATCAAAAAGACCATCTTAACGACTTCTCCGCCCAAAAGCTCCACCAGCTTTGCCGCGGCTTCAATGGTTCCTCCGGTAGCGATCAGATCGTCGATCAGCACCACTTTTTGTCCCGGCCTGATGGAATCCTTGTGCATCTCTATCTGTGCGCTGCCATATTCCAGCTCATATTCCATGGATATGGTTTCCCGGGGAAGCTTCCCTTTCTTACGCACCAGCACAAAAGGCTTGTGCAGGTTATAGGCCACCGGCATACCGAAAATAAATCCTCTGGATTCCGTTCCCGCGATCAGGTCAAAATCCAGCCCTTCCAGTTTTTTCTGAAGTTCGTCAATGGCAAGCGTTAAGCCGTCCGCATCCTGTAAAACGGACGTCACGTCCCGAAATATAATCCCTGGCTCCGGAAAATCCGGAATACTGACTACATAATCTTCTAATTTTTTCATTTGTACCCCTTTATATTTGGATTTGTTAATATTCGCATTGGATTAAATATACCACAAAACAAACGGATTCGCAATGTCTTGTACATCGTCAAATGTAATTAAGAATACGGATCTGCAGCTTTCTTTCCCCCCGGAACTCATTGATTTCCGGATAATAAAGCATATGCATGGCGGGTTTCTTACGCATTGCTTCAAAGGCTTCGTCCATACAACTGTTAAAATAGATTCCCTCCAGTATGCCCTGACTTTCATCCTGCAGTTTCATGCGGAGTACATTTCTATTCTTCCCAAGTATCCGGGATTCTAAAATACGCACGTTGCGGGCCGCGAACACAGGCTTTGTATTTCCCTTTCCAAAAGGTTCCAGAAGCTCCAGTTCTTCCACCAGCGTCTCCGATACACAGGAAAAAGGCAGCGCCATATCAATATGGATCACCTCTGTCAGATCTTCGTCTGTCAGACTGCATCCTTCATTGAGCCTTCTTCTGAACTCCTCCACCTTATCCTCCGGCAAAGACAGGCCCGCGGCCATGGGATGCCCGCCGTATTTAAGAAACAGCTCCTTACAGCGGGTCATTTCTTCAAACATGGAATATGCCTCTATGGAACGTCCTGAACCTTTGACCGCCTCCTCGCCTTTTGTCAGCACAAAAACCGGACGATAATAACGCTCACGGACCCGCCCGGCTATGATTCCCGCCAGGCTTTCATGGCAGTCCGGCAAATACACCACCAGCACCCGGTCATCGGCCAGACTGCCGTTTTCGATCTGCGCCACTGCTTCTTCCACCCCTTTTTCCGTCAGCGACTTGCGCTCGTCGTTCATGGCTTTCAGTTCGGCGGCCCGTTCCATGGCCAGTCCTTCCTCCTCCGTATTCAGAAGCGCCAGCGCCCGCTTCGCCGTGTCCAGGCGGCCGCTGGCATTGATGCAGGGCCCCAGGACGAATCCGATATGATAAGCGCTTAAGCGGTCCCTTTCAAGCCCGTTGACTTCCATCAGCGCGGACATCCCCGGATGGGTTGTGCGGCGCAGCCGCTTGATACTTTCTTTTACAAGAATGCGGTTCTCCCCTGTCAGGTCCATCACATCCCCTACCGTCGCGAACCCGGCGAACATCAAAAGCTCTCCGTATGCCATGTCTTCCGGATATCCCAGGTGCTCCCACAGTTCCTGCACCAGCTTCCAGGCGACCGCGGCGCCGCACAGTTTTTTATACGGATATTTACAGTCCGGCTGCCTGGGATTGACGATCACGTCCGCATCGGGGACCGTCTCCTGCAGTTCATGATGGTCGGTCACAATCACGGTCATGCCGAGCTCTTTGGCATAAGCGATCTCCGCCGGAGCGGCTATCCCGTTATCACAAGTAACGATGGTGTCTACCCCGTCCTTTGACGCCCTGCAGATCAACTCCCGGTTCAGGCCGTAGCCGTCTTTGATCCGGTCCGGAATATCCGTATCCACCCGCGCGCCCGCCTGCGTAAGTCCCTTTAAAAGAATATAAGTGGCGCATACTCCGTCGATATCATAATCCCCGATGATCCGAATGGAAGCTTTTTCCTTAATTTTCTCCGCCAAAAGCGCTGCTGCTTCGGGAATCCCCTTCATCAGGGACGCCGGATGCAGATCCTTTAAGCCGCCGTGGAGGTATGTATCTATCTCTTTTTTTCCCGTTATATCTTTATTGCGGATCAGGCGGGCAGTAAAGGGCGTGATATGAAATTCCTTACTGATCGCCTGAAAATCCGCCCCTTTGCGGATCTCCATCCATTTTGCCATATATGGTTACCCTCTTTCGTCGGAAAAGATGCCGTACACTTCTGCACGGCATCTTCTTATATTCCCTTATTTTGCTTCTTCTTTACTTACGATTTTCGTCTTCATCATATACCACAGCGCACCTGTAATACATACGGAAGAATAAGCGCCGCATACGATACCTACCATCAGAGGAAGCGCAAACTCTTTAATGGACGCCACGCCCAGGACAAAGAGCACCGCCACCATCACAAAGGTGGTAAGAGAAGTATAGATACTCCGGGTAAGCGTCTGGGTAATACTTGCGTTGACCACGCCTTCCAGCGTATCCTTCCTCTTCATATCCGCCATGTTCTCACGGATACGGTCGAAAATGACGATGGTCGCGTTGATGGAATAACCCACAATCGTCAGCATACACGCGATAAACGTATTGCCCACGGAAACTCTTGCCACCGCGTAGAACGCCAGAACCACCAGCACGTCATGCAGAAGCGCAGCCACCGCGCTGGTGGCAAAGCGCACGTCCTTAAAGCGAATCCAGATATAGATCAGCATACAGATCGTAGCGATAATTACCGCCACAATGGCGTCATTTTTTACTTCCTTACTGATGGCGCCGCTGATGTTTTCCGCTGTGATCGTCGTTTGATCCACGCCGAACGCGTCCGCCAGTTTTGTATTCAGTTCTTCACGTTTTGCAAGCTCCAGCTCTTTGGTCTTGATGATCACCTGGTTCGTGCCTGCCACTTTCTGGGTCTGTATATCATTATCCCCGGTCACTTCAGACACCACCGGAACCACCTGCGCGTCAATCTGTTCGATGGACATATCTTCATTAAACTCTACCGTCGTGGAAGTACCGCCCTGGAACTCCAGGCTGTATGCGAGCATGCCTTTGCCCATGCCTCCGTTGACTGCCATCACCACAAGTCCCACGGCAATCACCGCGAGGGACGCGATAAAGCAGATCTTTTTCTTTCCGAGGAAATCAATAACTTTCCGTTCATTGGCAACACCGAACAGTTTTACGTCCTGCAGACCCAGCGCATAGAACGCGTTCAGCACAAGCCTTGTGACCACAAGCGCCGTGAACATGGACACCACAATACCCAGCGCAAGGGTCTGCGCGAAACCTTTCACGCTTCCGGAACCTTTTAAGGACAGCACAAGCGCCGCGATCAAAGTGGTGATATTTCCGTCCACGATGGCCGACAGGGCTTTCTGGAAACCGATCTTCATGGAAGATTTCACGCTTTTGCCCGCTGCCAGCTCCTCGCGGATTCTGGCAAATATGATCACGTTGGCGTCTACGGCCATACCGATGGACAGGACGATACCTGCGATACCCGGAAGCGTCAGCGTCATCTCAAAACCGTTTAAAAGTCCGATCACCAGACCCACATAGGACGTCAGCGCAATGCCTGCCGCCAGTCCCATCACTCTGTAAGCCGCGATCATAAAAATAAGAACAAGTATAAAACCTATGATACCCGCTCTTAAACTGGTAGCGATCGCCTCTTCACCCAGCTTCGCCCCCACTACGTTGGAACGCAGCTCCTGCAGTTCCAGAGACAGTGTACCGATCCGGATGGTGGAAGCAAGCTGTTCCGCCGACTCAAACGTAAAGTTTCCCGAAATCTCGGCGCGTCCGTTTCCGATCGCCTGGTTGACAGTGGGCGCGCTGATCACTTCCTCATCATATACGATGGAAATGGTCCTGCCCACATTCGCCTCTGTGGCGTCGGCAAATTTCTTCGCGCCTTCATCGGTCAGCACCAGATCCACCACATACTCTCTGTTGCCCATATCGTCCGACCGGGAACCCGCGCTTGCATCCGCCACGTCCGTACCTTCCAGGACAACCGTACCGCTCTGATCCCTGAATTCCAGAGAACCCGGCTTTCCAAGTTCTTCCAGAATCGAATTGGCGTCGGTCACGCCCGGGATCTCAATATTGATCCTGTCAGCCCCTTCCTGATAAACCTCTGCTTCCGTGCTGTAACCCTCCACACGCTTCTGAAGCTTGTAGATCGTATCGGACATATCTTCCGAAGAAGGCGTTTCTTCCCCTACCGCCTGGTAGGTAATGCTGACGCCGCCTGCCAGGTCCAGGCCCAGCTTAATATTTTTTGCCGCTCCCGACGCGTTCTCTCCCCAGCCGACTGCCGCCGTAAACAGCAAAAGCCCGGTCAGTACGATGGTCAGAAGCAATGTAATGACTGCCCTACTTTTCTTCATAATTTTTACCCTCATCTTTCTCTGCGGCCGCAGCCTTGATCATGATCGCGCATTCCACGCGCTTTCGCTCCAGCTCGCAGCTTATATCGTACGCTTCGTTGATGGAACCGTGGAATTTGTACGCGTTCGCCGCGCATCCGCCGCTGCAATAAAATTTTGCAAAACAATCCCGGCATTTTGCTTTGGAATATACGTTGCAGTTTTTAAATTCTTCCCGTATATCCGTCCTTACAATCCCGTCGTCCACATTGCCCATCAGGTACTTTTCTTCCCCGACAAACTGATGGCAGGGATACAGATCTCCCCATGGGGTGACCGCCAGATACTCTGTCCCCGAGCCGCAGCCTGACAGCCTTTTCGCCACACAGGGACCGCCGGATAAATCCAGCATAAAATGAAAGAAATTAAAGTCTTCCTCTGTGCCGCAGCGCCTTGCCATCTCCGCCGCCAGCTTGTCATACTCCGCCAGCACTTCCGGCAAGTCTTCTTTTTGCAGCGCGTACTCCTCTTCCTTGGCGCCCACCACCGGTTCCACCGAGATCTGTTTAAACCCCAGATCCGCGAGATGCAGCACATCCCTGGAAAAATCCTTATTGTTTTTTGTAAAGGTTCCTCTTACATAATATTTTTCCTGATTCCGGCTTTCGGCAAGCTTCCGGAATTTCGGAAGGATAAGATCGTAACTGCCTGTCCCGTTACGGAAAGGACGCATGCGGTCATGGATTTCTTTTCGTCCGTCAATACTGAGTACCACATTGTCCATCTCCCGGTTGACAAACGCTTCCACCTCGTCGTTTAATAAAACGCCGTTGGTGGTCAGCGTAAAGCGGAAATGCTTGTCGTGAAGCTTTTCCTGTTCTCTTCCGTAGGCGACCAGATCTTTGACCACCTGCCAGTTCAGCAGCGGTTCCCCGCCGAAAAAATCCACTTCCAGATTCCGCCGGCTTCCGGAAGAGGCAATCAGGAAATCCAGCGCTTTTTTTCCCACTTCATAGCTCATCAGCGCCCGGCGGCCGTGATACTCCCCTTCTTCCGCAAAACAGTAGCGGCAGGCAAGATTGCAGTCATGGGCAATATGCAGGCAAAGCGCCTTCACTACCGGCTGCTTCGCATCCGTAATCTCCTGGATGTAATCTTTATAAATATCTTCCGTATAAAGCTTTCCTTCGGCGATCAGTTCTTCTATGTCCTCCGCCGCCTCTGTCAGGGCTTCTTTGGAATACTTGTCCAACAAAAGCCTTATGGTTTCATCCTTCCCCTTTTCCTTATAATAAGGGATCATGTCATAGACGATCTCGTCCACCACATGGACGGAACCGCTGTTTACATCCAGAAGGATATGGTAACCATTGTTTTTATACTGGTGAACCATCAAAAGTTCCCCTTTCTGACTCTTCATGAAAATAAGCAGCGACGCTGCCGCTGCTCATCTATTCACATTATGTTCCGGCACGCAAACCCTATCTCTTGTTCTCGCAGCTCTGGTTGCCTACGGTACAGGATGTCTTGCATGCGGACTGACAGGATGTCTGGCACTCGCCGCATCCGCCCTTTTTCATGGTATTCTGCAAGGTCTGCGTATTTAAAGTCTTGATATGTTTCATCACTTTTCCTCCTGATTTTACTTGATTTTGCATGAATTGCACCTAGTATAGCACAGGAAAGAGAAAATGAAAAGAGTTACAGACAGAAAATTTTTTCATTTTACGGCGTTAAGACAGCATTCCGCCCAGCATCCCGCCTCCCATACACAGAAGAAATGATGTGATCAGGCCGGAAGAAGAACTTTGCAGCTCCCGATTGACCGCCATGGATACCAGCGCCATGATCAGAAAATAGGAAAGCCCCAGCATCACACCCCATAAAAAACGCCTGCTTTTCATCATCTTTCCCGCCAGAAAACCTCCGACAAAACAGGACAATATATAGGTCACAATAATTCCGATCTGCACTTTCGGCTCATCCAACCGGAATTTATATAAAAGCCCGGCCAAAAAAAGCAATAAAAACCCGGTCAAAAGATAAGAGACAAGAAGCGCCTTCATCATGCGGACCGCGCAGGCCGTCCATGCGTTTACTCTGAACTGTTTCATACCCACACCCCTTTTTTTGTTTTACCATTACATCTTATGCATTTGTGCGGCAATTATGTCCGGGTATTGCATTTTCCTTCAAAATATCGTATATTTATTGCTAACCAGTAACACTGAATCTACAGATATATTTATGAAGAAAAGGAGCTGAACTTAAATTGGATTCGAGTGACGCCATACAGGCGCTGATTCTGATCGTCCTGATCGGACTGTCTGCGTTTTTTTCATCCGCAGAAACCGCACTTACAACTGTCAACAAGATCCGCGTACGAAATCTTTTAGAAGAAGGAGACACGCGGGCCGTCATCCTGTCCAGGATCATCGAGGATTCCGGCAAAATGTTAAGCGCCATCCTGATCGGAAATAATATCGTAAATATTTCCGCTTCTTCTCTGGCAACGATTCTGGCCACCCGGTTTTTCGACAGCATCGGACTTCCCGGCATCGGCCCCGGTATCGCTACCGGCGCGCTCACGCTGATCATACTGGTGTTCGGTGAAGTGACGCCCAAGACCTGCGCAACCATCCACCCGGAACGGCTGGCACTGGCCTATGCGCGGATCATCTACGGCTGGACCATTATCGCCACTCCTCTTATCTTTATCATCAATCATCTGGCTATGGGCATTATGTTTCTCATGCGTGTGGACCCCAACGACCGGTCCGAAACTTACACCGAGGAGGAGATCCGCACCATCGTAGACGCAAGCCACGAGGACGGCGTGATCGAGCCGGAGGAAAGAAAGCTGATCAACAATGTATTTGATTTCGGCGACGCCACGGCCCGGGATATTATGGTTCCGAAGGTGGATATGAGCTTTCTGAATGTAAACGCGACTTACAGCGACATGCTGGACCTGTACAAGGAGAACAAATATACCCGCTATCCGGTATACGAAGAGACAACAGACAATGTCATCGGCATGATCAACGTAAAAGACCTGCTGATCTATGAGGACAAAGAACATTTCGATGCGCGCAATATATTAAGAAGCGTTTTGTATGCCCACGAACATAAAAAGACCTTTGACCTTCTGCTGGAGATGAAAAACAGCTCCACGAATCTGGCCATTGTGCTGGATGAATACGGGGTCACAGCCGGCATGGTCACGGTAGAAGACCTTTTAGAGGAGATCGTAGGAGATATCCGGGACGAATATGACGAGGATGAAGAAAAACTCGTATCACAGCTCTCCGAAAGAGAATATATCGTCGCCGGAGCCATGAGTCTGGACGATCTGAACGATTATCTGGAACTGGAAGAAAAAGACCTGCTGCTTACATCCGAAGACTACGACTCCGTAGGCGGCATCATCATAGAGCTTCTGGATCATCTGCCCGATGTGGGCGAGGAGGTCACCACGGAGAACGGTATCCGCCTGACGGTTGACTCGGTGGAAAAGAACCGGATCAGCCAGGTGCATATCTATCTGCCCGAGCCGGAAAACCCGGACACAAATACTATGACAGGAGATGAACAAACATAATGGGAAATATATTCAGATTTCACACAGACGTGGACACGGATCAGATCATCGCGTCCCAGTACCTGCTCTTCCCCACCATTGATGAGATGAAGAGCCATGCTTTTGAATCCCTTGACCCGGATTTCGCCAAAAAAGTAAAGCCTGGGGATTTTGTGGTGGCAGCGGAGAATTTCGGCTGCGGTTCCTCCAGGGAACAGGCGCCGGCAGTCTTAAAAGCGCTGGGCGTGCAGGCGGTCGTCGCCAAATCCTTCGCCCGTATCTTCTACCGCAACGCCATCAATATCGGCCTTCCGGTCATCGTCTGCAAAGACCTCTATGACCATGTATCAGACGGGGATCAGATGGAACTGTCCCTGACCGACGGCATCGCATCCGCAGGCGGAAGGCAGTTTGTCTGTACCAAACTTCCGCCCTACATGCAGGGAATCCTGGATCAGGGCGGTCTGATCGCATCACTGAACAGGGAGGAGGCTTAAAACTATGGGAATGACAATCGCCGAAAAGATCATCGCCCGGGCAGCGGGCGTAAAAGAAGTCAAACCGGGAGACATACATACGGTGGAAGTAGACCGGCTGATGAGCAATGACGGCACCACACATCTTACCATTGATATGTACAACAGTCAGTTAAAACACCCCCATATTGCGGATGTCAGCAAGCTGGTATGGATCGTGGACCATAACGTACCTTCCGACAGCCCCAAGACGGCCGCTTCCCAGAAAAAAATGCGGGATTTCGCCAAAGAACACGGCATCACTTTCTATGAAGGCGCCGGCGTCTGCCATCAGATTATGATGGAAAACCATGTCCGTCCGGGAGAACTGATCTTCGGCGCAGACAGCCACACCTGCGCTTACGGCGCTCTGGGCGCTTTCGGAACCGGCGTGGGCTGCACCGACTATCTGTATGCCATGGTCACCGGCAAATCCTGGGTACTGGTGCCGGAGACCCTTCGTTTTAACCTGACCGGCAGACTGCCTGACGGCGTCTATGCCCGTGATTTAATCCTTACGATTATCGGACAGATCGGCGCCAACGGCGCCAACTACAAGGCCATGGAATTTGCCGGAGAAGGCTTAAAAACCCTCACCATGAGCGACCGCATCGCCATCTGCAACCTCTGTGTGGAGGCAGGCGCCAAGACCGCCCTGATGGAAGTGGACGACACCGCCATGGAATATCTCCATGCCCACGGAAGGGAACCTGTGGCCTGCTATACAAGCGACAAAGACGCCGTCTTTTCCGCTGTCTACGACATTGACCTTGGTTCTGTCGTACCCATCGTGGCAAAACCGCACTTTGTGGACAATGTATGTTCTGCCAGAGAAGCCGCAGGCATTCAAATAGACGAAGCGTTCCTTGGCTCCTGCAACAACGGCCGGATCGAAGACCTGCGTGTGGGCGCTGCCCTGATTAAAGGGAAAAAAGTCCATCCGCTGGTGCGTTTCCTCGTCGTACCGGCCAGCCGGGCCGTCTATCAGGAAGCGTTAAAAGAAGGCATCCTGGATACGTTCATGGAAGCCGGCGCCATCGTCATGAATCCCAACTGCAGCGTCTGCTGGGGAAGCTGCCAGGGTGTCATCGGCGAAGGCGAGACGCTGATCAGCACCGGCACCCGCAACTTTAAAGGCAGAGCGGGACATAAGGATTCCTACGTCTATCTGGCAAGCGCGGCCACCGTAACCGCCTCCGCCGTCAAAGGCTGTATCACCACGGCGGATATGCTGTAAAGTTATAAGAAAAGAGGATATATTTAAAATGAATGATATATTTACCGGCAGGATATGGGTGCTGGACGACGATATCGATACGGATATCATCATTCCCACCGAATATCTGGCATTAAAGACGGTTCAGGACATGGCCCCTTACGCATTCTCTCCTCTGCGCCCCGAACTGGCGGCGCAGATTCAGAAAGGGGATATCATCGTGGCCGGAAAGAATTTTGGCTGCGGCTCTTCCAGGGAGCAGGCGCCGGAGATCATCAAAGCGCTGGGCGTCCGCTGTGTCGTGGCAAAATCCTTTGCCCGCATCTTCTTCAGAAACGCCATCAACAACGGCCTGCTTCTGATCGAGAACGCCGATTTAAGGGACGCCGTGTCCGAAGGAGATACGATTCAGGTGGAAGTAAACCGTCAGATCACCCATCAGGGGAAATCCTACCCCATCGCTTCTCTGCCCCAAAATCTTGTGGAGATCATAGATGCAGGCGGGCTGGTCAAAGCCATGCGGCGCTTAAACGGACTGGAGGATTAGGACATATGGGACAGACAATCATTGAAAAAATCATCAGCCGCAACGTGGGCAGAGAAGTAAAACCGGGCGACATCGTCACCGTACACGTGGACCGGGTCATGATCCACGATATTTTCATTCCCTTCGTGGCGGAAAAATTTGAAGAAATGGGCTTTCAGAAGCTCTGGAACCCGGATAAGGTCGTCCTGATCTATGACCATCTGGTTCCTGCCAGCCAGGTGGACGATACCAGGCATTTCCATGCAGGCAATGATTTTGCGGAAAAATACGGGATGAAGCACGTCCACAGAAGCGACGGTATCTGTCATCAGCTTATGACCGAGGCCCTCTATGTAAAACCGGGAGACATCGTATTTGGTACGGACAGCCACACAACCACTTACGGATGTGTGGGAGCCTTTTCTTCCGGCATCGGCTATACAGAAATGGCCAGTATCCTGGGAACCGGCACCATGTGGGTCAAAGTACCCGAGACAATCAAAGTGGTCATTACAGGAAAGCTTCCTTCCCATGTCACCTCCAAGGATATCATCCTGCGTCTCATCGGCGATCTCAGAGCGGACGGCGCTACTTATCAGGCGCTTGAGTTCTGCGGGGACACGGTGGAACAGATGACCGTCGCCAGCCGTATGACCATGGCGAACATGGCCACCGAAGCAGGCGCCAAATGCGCGCTGTTTACGCCGGACGAAAAGACAGCCGAATACTGTGAGATCGAACTGACAGACAAAGACCGCTCCTTAAAAGGCGACGCGGACGCGGAGTATGTCCGCACCATTCAGTATAACGCCAAAGAACTGGTGCCGGTACTTGCCTGCCCGTCCCAGGTGGACAATATCCGCCCGGTCAGCGAACTTGCAGGCACTCCCATTGACCAGGTCTTTATCGGCTCCTGCACCAACGGGCGGTTGGAAGATCTGCAGAAGGCAGCTTCTGTTCTAAAAGGGAAAAAGGTCGCACCTTTTGTCAAACTGATCGTAACGCCTGCCAGTCGTAAGATCTACCGCCAGGCAGCGGCAGACGGAACGCTTGCCATTCTGGCAGAAGCAGGCGCCATTATCACGCACCCGGGCTGCGGCTTATGCTGCGGGCGCACCGGCGGCATCCTGACAGACGGCGAACGGGTCGTCGCCACCAACAACCGGAACTTCCTCGGACGCATGGGAACTTCCAAAGTGGAGATCTTTCTGGCTTCTCCCATTACCGCGGCTTGTTGCGCGGTGGAGGGGAAAATTGTGGAGGCGGTAGTGTGACCGCCTCCTGTTTATTATTATATAGATTTCATGTTTCATTCCTTTTCATGTTAAGAATCTACATCCGGAACCCGGACACAAAAACAGATCAGATCAGGTCTCTCATATCCGTCATCCGGTTGAAAAACGGGTCTTCCACGACCAGCTGAAGAAAATCCTCATCCAAAATGGAAAATTTATGGATGAGCGACAAAAACACTTCATCCATTTTCTGATCTATCAGCCGATCGGCATCCGTGCAGATGTGCAGAAAAGTCCGGAAATAATGGCGGATCCCTTCCTGCGCCTCCAGAAAGCATCTGATATCCCTCTCTGTCCTCGTCTCTTCCGCATAGATCTCCCCGCCGTTTTCGTCAAACCCTTCCAGAGAAGGCATCGGCGATGTGAGCATCGTCTCCAGAATATAATAATCATCGAAGATTGCGCTTCCCTCCAGAGCCTCCCGGTCATAGAAAGAACAGATATCCAGCTGCTCTTCCTGCCGGAATGCTTCTTTCAGTCTGAGGAAATAATACCCTCTCAAGTGACGATCAACCAGGCGACTGAGGAACATCTGGCTCGTCCCTTTCGCGACAAAATCAAAAAACGCGATGTCTCCGGGCCGGATATCTAATTTCTCTATGTATGTCCTGTAATTCGCCCGGCAGGCCGCTGTTTCTGCCAGGATCTCCTCTGTATAGTCTGACAGCTTCTCTCCCATACCCCGAAAAGGCGGCGTGATCCCGAAACGTTTTCTCAGCTGTTCCTCCACCGATCCGCTGAATTTCATATCTTCCACATAGGAAATGTCCGCTTCCCGCTCTACACCCGCACGGACCGCCGCCGTCCGCGAGATCAGAAAATAGACCGAATCCGTACTTTTTGTCAGCTCATCGTACAGCTTCCGGATCAGATATCCGTCCCTTGCGCCGAACCATATATTCTGTATCCGGTCTTCTCTGGTCCTCCGATCGAACCACAGGACAAAATCGCTGATCATGGGAGCAAAGAACAGGTATCCAAGGTCAAAAGAAGATTTTACGCAAAGTTTTCTGTCCGGATCCTCAAACTGAAAAGGACTATTGAAAAGTTTTGCCGTAAACATGCCCGCTTTGATCCGGCCGGACAATGTCTCCAGATATTCCCAGAGTCCCAGATACCCGGTCTGTTCCAGAAGCTCGACCCCGCTCATAATCGGACAGGTTTCAATCCCGTGACGGCGCGCACTTTCCACATCCGCCTTCCGATCATCTCCGATATGAACGCACGTCTTTCCTGCAAGCCTGTCTTTCAGACGCTCAAAAAGCTGCTGTGTCTTTCCCGTCCGATACTCACAGGAAACCAGAAGCTCCACATGATCGGAAATCCCGCACCGCTTCAGGATCTGCCTGATCTGACATTCCGTATAATATGTATCCGTAACAAGATAGACCGCTTTCCCAAGACCGGTCAGTTCCCGGACGACCGCGCACATCTCTTCCCGCGGGACCAGCAGTTCCAGATCGACCTCCCACTCTGTGCGCGCCAGCTCTTCCGGCGTGATCTCCCGGATCGCATACTGGTCTGCCATACAGGTATAGATCTCCGTGAGTGTGGGGGCGTTTTCCTGCGACAGCGTCTTCTCGCTCTCCATTCGTTTCCCGCAGAAATCCTGAATACAGATGCCCCGCTTTCGCAGCCTGCCGTTCACCAGTTCCGGCACATCTGTCGGAAAAAGCACCTGCCGCATCACCAGAGTATCAAAAAGATCAAAGCTGACCGCATCCATACTCACCGCTCTTTGGAACAATTCTTCTCTCGTGATCCCCCGGACATGCTTCAGATCATAGACTGCCTCCTGCAGATCACACAGATCCCGGCCTCTTACATCCAGGAGATCGATTCCATGCTCCATGCAGAGGCCGGCGATCCGCTTCGCGATCACCCGGCAGGAGCCCGGCCTTGCAATAACCAGGATCAGTTTCACCTGCTCCTGCACTGCCTGCCGCATGGAAATGATCGGTTTCCCATAAAGCATTCCATCTTCCCGGTACCCGTCCAGAAGTCCTTCCACCTGAAAGTTTTCATCCAATTCCGGAAGGAGCTTCTCTGTCTCCGCACTCAGTCCGTAGACTGCGATCTTACAGCCTCTGTATTTTTGAAATATTGATAATCGCTCGGACATGATCGTCTCCTGTTCTCTTCATTTTCTGTCTGCCTTCTATAAAAAAAGACTCTGACATAAGTTTTCCATACTTATATCAAAGCCTTTCCCTTTTAATCGATGATAAATGACCGATCAGATCTAGTTCAAAACAAATTCTTCAAAATATGCTTTCGCCCTCTCCTCGTCCAGACCGAAACGCTTCTGGAGTTTCAGAAGAATCCTCTCCTGCGGTATCCCTTCCTCCAGATTGTCCAGAATCAGGGCTTTAATTCCTTCTTCTCTTCCTTCTTTGACTCCCTGCTTAAAGATTGTCTCTCCCAGTCCGCTCACATGCTCCGCCTCCTCCCAAAGCTCTCTGTTCTTGGAAAAATCAATGTATTCCGACAGGGTCTCCCTGGAGCCGCGCTCATGCTGGTACAGAACCGCACTCAAAAAGCGCAGCAGATCATAACCCTCGTCCTCCTGATCTCCATTATACACCTCTTCGCCCAGTTTGATAACCACCAATGTCATCAGGTCGTAATGCAACATATTGTAACAAGATTTTGCAGTGATCATTGACCGTCAATCCTGATATAAGTATGAAATTATCAACGTGCGACTCAGCCACGGATCATAGACATGCAGATCCAAGGCTCTCATCTACTATAGACAACAAATCCTCCTCAAATACTTCCATGGAAAAATGTGTTTCATATACGCTTCTTGCGCGACGGCCCATCTCTGCCAGCTCCTGACGATGCGTGATGCTCCATACAATTTTATCTGTCAGCTCCTCAATGTCTTCGCTGTGAAAGATGAGACCGTCTACTCCATTCCGAATGTAAGCGGCTGTCCCTGTCGCATCAGAAAGCAGACAGGGGACGCTGTGCATCATAGCTTCTGCCGCTACCGTCGGCATGGGATCCTCTCTCGAAGGGCAGATCAGAAGGTCCGCCCGCTCCAGTATCTGGTCAATGTGCTCCCGATCCACGGTGCCTATGATCCGGACTTCCGGCATCGATCCCACTTCTTCCCGCATCTGTCGAGCCATTGCGGAAGAGTCCTGGCCCACCATGCAAAGATCGACTCTGGCCCGAAGATCCCGGGGAAGTTTCCTGAACGCCTGTATCAAAAGATCCTGGCCCTTCCTCCATTCGATATACCCGATTGTCACGAACGAAAGCCGAACGCCCTCTCTCTCTATCCCTCTCTTCCGTCTCCTGGTGTCCTCTACTCCGTAAAGAAGCCTCTTAAACGGCATATCCGGAACGATCTCGCAAAACGCCCTGCAAGGAACCGGACCAACGGAAAGCAGACGGAGATCTCTCCTGTCCAGCCCCTGCAGGATCTTTCTGTCGATCCCGGCGTAAAAGAAGGAGGAATCATGGAGCCACCAGATCACCGGAACATTCGGATCCCGTTCCGACAGAAACACATGATAGCTGATCGTATTGCAGAAAATCAGTGAAAAAGAACCTGTCCACGCTGCCTCTCTCATCGTCTCCAGCTGAAGGTTACAATCCACTGCGACCGGGATTCCCTCTGCCAGAAGCCTGTCCCGGAGCGGACCGTCAAGCATAGCTCCATAAACTACTTGATATCCGTGGCCTTTCAATATCCGTGCCGCATGGTACAGGGCAATCGCCGGCCCTCCCAGATTCAGATCGTGGGACAGGAGCAAAAGTCTTCTCTCATTGACATCGCTAGAAGAAATGATCTCTTCCGCTTTTCCATAATATCGGATCGGTTTCTTTGATTCCTTTTGATAGATAAGAGAATGCAGATCAAAAAAGTGACAAATCCGATCTTCCGGCACTCCCAGCTGTTTCAGCTGATCCCGCATTTCCTTTACATAGAAACTGAGGATTACGATCTTGTCAAATGGAAGTTTTACGCCTTCTTCTGGTGACAGAATACGGATACCGTCCAGAAATGTACCCTGTTTTGTCAAAGAATTATCAAGCAAAGCAAGGACTTCTTCCCTGGAAAACCATTTTTTATATCGCTCATAATAATCTCCAGTTCCGAAAAGTAGAAATTTCATGTATCAATCTCCTTGAGAAAGATCAGCTCAGATCATTTTCTCCTACGATTTCACTCACGATATTACTGATCATAAGTACTTTAGCCGATAGCTTTCTTCTAATAGCGCCTGCTATCACCATTTCATCCTGAACCAGTGATACGATGACCGCATCCACATCTTCCAGATCATCTTCTAACGTATAGGCTGGACACTCTGTTTCTAAAAATGCGGCATTTTGATCAATAATATATTTAATGTGTATATTGCTTCCGCTCAACTGCCTGACCAAACGTTTTCCCAGTGGTCCATACCCATAGACAGCCAAATTCTGAATTTCATGATCCGCCAAATATGCTTCAAGCAGTTGTCCATGTTCTTCCGATGCAGTCCAATCGTCCAGCACGTAAAACATCTTTCTGAATTTATCCAGATTGTTCAGCATTCTTTTTCTTATTTTGGGCAGCATCATCTCAAGTGATATCCGGTCATCATCTGGAAATATATTATTTTTCTGTAAAATATGTACTGCTTCTTCTTCCGAACACATCATATTATAAGAATTTAAAGAAGCATTATCATATTTTACAATGTGTTCAAACAGCACTTGTTCATTTAATGCAAACGTTTTTCCTTCCGCCAGCATACATAGCCATAAGAAAAAATCATCCGCTCCATTATGTTTCAAAATATATGTTTGCCATAGAACAGGGATCGACTTTCTACGCAACAATACTTGTCCCGGAGAGATGACAGGAGATCCGTTCTCAAACATATAATTCTTATTCATAATTTCGTGAAATGGCACTTTCGCATTGTAATATAATTTCTTCTCATGAATCACCTGACATACGATCCCGTCATGATCGCCTATATTCTTTATCTGACTTAGAAGGTAATCCGGATGCACCCTGTCATCCTGATCCAGAAACAGCACATAATCACCTGTACATGCCTCCAGTCCCCTTACCCTTGCCCCATGAATTCCGCGGTTACGGTCCGTCTGCAATACGGCAACACTGATCAACTCAGAAATAAAGCCGGTTGGAAGCGCTTCCTGGGGATCGTCATTGACAAAGATCAGTTCCACCTGATCTTCTTTGGGAAGTTTTCTTTTGCATTCTTCTATTTGATTGATTACGCCTTTCATGTATTGCTTTCCATGAAAGATTGGTACGATGATACTGATGAAACTCAATTTGGGGCCTCCTGATCTCCTCGTGATCCTGGTCTATAACTGTGATTCATAAAATCAGTGAATCCAATCAATGATTTGGTCAAGATATTTCCTGTCATTTACCTCCTTGATCTCCGCAGGAGGAAGCTGAGATACATACCGATCCGGAATCGGAACTCGCTTCTGTACCCCTGCCCGATACCATTCATAATCCATGTCAATTTGCCCAATATCAACTGCCTGATATCCTTCCTTCATCAAATCGTACGCCAAAATCTCGGCAACAGGCCCCAATATAATTAATATTAGATAGCTTTTTTCCATTTTCAAAACTGAACTTAGAATATCCTCATATTGATCATAGGCATCTTTTGTCGGAGCCAGAATGCGTTGTAAAGATTTCACATTATCAAACAAGTCATTCCCATACCCTGCCCGCGTCTTATCCCCTTCTACTAAAACCACGTCACGACCATCCCAAATTCTTTTAATTAATTCAACCCTCTTCCATGTATGTTCCCGATCTTTATATGGAAAATAAGATTTAAACATATATGCATCATAATATACTCTTCCTGGTTCGAGCACTGACATATGGAACTTTCTTACGCTTTCCGTCATATAGGCGCGGATGCCGTCCGCAGTTTCCTCTATGTATGAATCCAGCATTCCATAGTTGTTTGCAACCGCAATCAAAAGCCTGTCATCCCTGGATGCAATTACTTCCATCAGCCTTTTTGCCAGCCCTGGGCTATATTTTTGGAAGACGGCCCTTTCTTTTCCAGCCATTATTTCAAATTCTCCATCCCCATAACGTACTAAAGAACATCCTTCTTCAACAATTTTTTTTACTGCTTCTTCAGTAGCGCCTATTATAGGATATTGATATAAATTATGGTTATATTTATCAATTATTTCATATCCCATATTGTTTATCCTGTCACTCAATACTCGTTCAAGTTTTTCAACTTTTTTCTCCAGTAAAGCAATCCTCCATTTTTGTTCATCAATAATTGTATTAAAACAGGCATTATCATAGACAAATGTGTCTGAGAATACTATTACTTTTGATAAATCTGTATGCTTTTCTAATTTCATTTGATGTAAAACAGCATTGTAATTTAAGACAGATATTATAATTATGTCGTATTGATCCGCCGCTTCTTTAAATGAAATAACATCCATATTTTCTACAATCTTCCCCTGCTTATCCGGATCATTATCAATAAATCCTTTTACATCGCAATTTTCTGTTTTTATCATTTGCAGAATTTGTTTTCCATATTTACCTGTTCCCCATATATACACTTTTTTTTTCTTCTCCACTGTTATCATAAGCTCCCCTATAATTTTTGTATCTTTTCAAATCCCAATTCTTTTATTTTCTCTTCACATCCTGCATATTGGAACAATTTCGTCACTTCTTCGTAAAGTTTGTTTTTATAATAATAAAACAATTGTCTTATCTGACGGATTGCGCCTATGTTTATTAAAAATTTATAATGATATTTTAAAGAACTGTTTAAATCTTTATTTAAAAATAAAATTCCCTGATCGTATATAAAAAATTTCAACAAATTATTTTGGCAATAAATATCCATCTCTGTATCATAAAATGCCAGGCCGCTGTCATTTACCAAAAGAAGAAACCTTCCATCTGTCAAGCTGTAGCCTTTATTAAATGATTCTTTTCTCACCGGTTGGCAAGCATATGCATTTCTTGCTATCACATACGACCTTTCAGATATTTCTAAATCTTCCCATGTGAAATATAACTCTGGCATTTCTAACAGCTTTTCTACAATCATTCTGATATCAGTTGTACAAAGCAAATCATTTATTTTTTCCGACTTTGCCCATCGGTTATCATAAATCCAAAAAGGAGTATGTATCAAACTGTTATATGGCTCAATAGCATGTGTCAAACCCTGGTGGTTTCCATGCATATAATATTCATCTCCATGATCTCCATAAAAAATAATAGTTGTATTATCCAAAAGATTATTTGCTTCTAATAACTTCATAATAGTCCCAACACAATCATCCATGAAAATATAGCCATATTTCCAACGATCCAAGCCGCTGTCTGCCCTTGTACTAGAAACTTGATAATTCAAAGCAATATTACTTACGGTATTACAAAGCATCAATGCGAATGGCTGCTGACTTCCCAATATTTGCTCTATCTCAGCTATATATTCTTCATATTTTAACAGAGCTGTCAATTCACATTGAAAACCTGCCACATGACGTTTTTCAGCATTTATACAATCACTGCCGCCAGGATAATATAAAGCCTTTGTCCTATACCCTTTATCTTTTAGGGAATCAAACAGAGATTCTTTATAGCAATATTTTTCCGGAACAGCATCTAGACTATCACAAACTTCGTATTGCAGCATTCCCCCATACATTAAGTCCGCAAGTACCATCAAAGTAGATGTGGCCGTTGAATAATAATATGGAAATGATACTGATTTTTTTTCTAACTCAGACAAATTAGGGAACAGACAAGCATTCACATGATAATTCATATAGTTTAAACTTTCCAAATGCACTAATATCAAGTTACGCATATTTTTCTTTCCCTTTTCCATTTTTCAAAACTCGATATAATAACTCATGTATAGAAATTACTTCAATTAATTTTCTTTTGCAGATAATGTTCTCAATCTCCAAATATCTGGCAGTATCCGTCACAATTATTAAATCAACATCTGGAAAATCCATATCAATATTGTATATTGGAATATTTGCATCCCTTACTGTTATATTTGAATACAACAAGTATTCAACTTTAATATCTGATATCTCCAGTTCATGGACTAACCGCTCTGTTAGCTCTCCGTGTCCATAAACAGCAACTCTTCTGTATCCTTTTTCACTCAAAAAATATCCTATGCTTTTTCCAGTTTTATATATTTTTCCCCATTGGTTGTATAAAGAACAATCACTCCCTGTATTTATAAACTCCAAATAAGGTTCAAAAAATAAATCTATTAAATAAATTTTAATTTCATTATATCCTTTTTTAATTCGCTCATCCTTAATTTCTACATACTTATCCTGTGTAGTAATTAAAATATTGTCATATTCTCTTTTTGAAAAATCATCTATGTTTCTAATACAAAATTTTTCTCCTTCGTAAAAAATGTTTGTTCCCCACTTATGCGAATCTCCATCTGCAAATCCGATTATTTCTATCCCATATTTTATCAGACCTAAATCCAGCTGTTCCTGACATGAAAACAAATCATAACATCTTCTTCCTGCCCCATATATAATCGCCCTCATATATACTGCTTTCCCTCATTTTATATAAACATTTGAACATATTTCCGTTCTTTCAAACGTTCCTTAATAAAAATCAATTTTATAAAACAATCTTATCTTTTCCAGGTTGTCCGCTTTACAATGTCTGTGTAGCTCTGGATAATTTTCACAACTTTCTCAGAGACATTCATATCTTCATAATCATTGGGAACTGCCGCCTTCCTTTTATCTCCATACATATTGACCGCCAATTCTAAAGATGGGCATATCGTTTCTTCAGTAATACCACCAATAACCATTGAGCCTTTATCCAACACTTCGGGCCGTTCAGTAGACGTCCTGATCAGAACCGCCGGAAAATCCATGATTGCGCTTTCTTCTGATAGCGTCCCACTGTCTGAAAGCACACAATAGGCTCCTTTTTGGAGCTTGTTATAGTCAAAAAAGCCAAAAGGTTCCATGCTTTTTACTAGTGGATGGAAATGGAAGTCCCGTTCTTCAATCACCTTACGGCTCCTTGGATGTATGGAATAAATGATTGGCATCTTATACCTGTCCGCTATCTTATTAATCGCATCCATCAAGGAAATAAAAGACGATTCTTGATCAATGTTTTCTTCCCGATGCGCAGAAAGCAACATATACTCTTTTTTCTTCAAACCCAGCCGTTCTAAAGCAGTGCTTTCCTCAATCTCTTCTTTATGTTTATGTAACACCTCGCCCATCGGAGATCCTGTTACAAATATTGTTTTCCCATCAATCCCCTCTGATAATAAATATCTTCTTGAATGCTCTGTATATGGCAGGTTGATGTCCGCTATGTGGTCCACTATTTTTCTGTTGATCATTTCAGGCACGTTCCAATCCCAACACCGGTTTCCTGCTTCCATATGAAAAATCGGTATTTTCAGACGCTTTGCTGAAATGGCAGACAGAGCAGAATTCGTATCCCCTAAGATCAGGACTGCATCTGGCCTGATCTCCTTCATGACATTGTAGGATCTTGCAATGATGTTCCCCATAGTATCCCCCAAGGTTTCCCCCGCGCTGTCAAGGTAATAGTCTGGCTTCTGTAACTGCAGTTCATCAAAAAAAATCTGGTTTAAGACATAATCATAATTCTGCCCTGTATGTACCAAAATATGTTGGAAATGTTGGTTACAGCATCGTATTGTCTCCGACAGTCGGATAATTTCAGGCCTTGTTCCTACAATAGTCACCACTTTCATCTTCCCCATTATTGTTTGCCTCCTTCTTCCACTTTCATAAAATATGTGTCCGGCCTTTCTTCTTCAAAATTTTCATTCGCCCACACTATTGTCACCAAATCGTCGCTTCCGATATTTTTAATACTATGGGTATATCCTGGCGGAATATCTACGGCCTCTATCTTTTTGCCTGACACAGGAAAATCCCAAACCTGGCTACTGTCAATTCTTCTAAGCCGGATCAATCCTGACCCACTTACTACAACGAATTTCTCGTTTTTTGTATGATGCCAATGTTCCCCTCTGGTAATCCCTGGCCGTGTGATAATGACAGAGATTTGTCCTCGTTCGTTAGTCCTAAATAATTCTGTAAAGCTCCCCCTTTGGTCATTGTTCATAGCATATGGATGTTTTAACTTATCTTCCGGCAAAAACGACAAGTATGTGCTGTACAGCCTTTGCTCAAAACTTTCTGGAACCATATTGGATATTTGCTTATTTCCCCTGCTTATTTTAAACTCTTCAATTAAACCAACAATCCGATTTAATCTAACTGTATAAGTACGACGCATTGTTAAGGGGTTCTTGATATCTTTAATATTATTCGCCCTAAGTAACTCAACTAATTCCCTGACCACATCATCTATATAAACCAATGTGATTTCCTTTTCCGGATCGTCTACCCAAATCGGCAGGTCTCTTGCCAGGTTATAACAAAAAGTTGCCACCGCAGAATTATAATTTGGTCTTGACCATTTGCCAAAAACATTTGCCAGTCGGTAAACATACACCGGGACGCCTGCTTTCTTACTATACTCTAATAACAGCCTCTCCCCCTCTTTTTTACTTCTTCCGTATTCATTGTCCATATCTGCCTGAACAGAGGACGCATACATGATCGGACATCTATTATTATAAGACCGCAATCCATCCAGAATAAATTTCAATAACTCCACATTTCCTTCCATATATTCATGTGGGTTCACTGGCCGATTAACGCCGGCCAGATAAAACACAAAACCACAGTCCCTGCAAAATTTACGGAGGGCCTCTTTTCCCATTTCTCTGCTGTACAGATATAAAACCATATCTTCTGGGATGTGATAGCTTTTATCTTTTCCTGAAATGATATTCTCCAATGTAGCGACCAGGTTCTTTGCAATGAAGCCTTTTGCGCCTACTACCAATATTTTCATCTCCAACCCCTCCATTTAAACAGCTCTTCCTGTATATATGGTAATTTTACCAGTCGCTCCTTCACCTGTTCCAAATCCAGCCGCTCTGTATTATCGGATGTAAACGCTGAAAATCCTGCCCGGTTAATGTTCCCTTCTCTGAAATATTTATCATAATTCAAGTCACGCCTGTCACAAGGAACCTTAAAAAAAGATCCCATATCAACAGCATGGGCACACTCTTCATTAGTCAATAAAGTTTCATACATTTTCTCGCCATGCCTTATCCCAATCACTTCTATTTTATGACCTGGATCAAACAGCTCTGACACTGCTTTTGCCAAAATATCAATCGTGCATGCAGGTGCTTTTTGCACCATGATGTCGCCTGTTTCAGCATGCTTAAAAGCAAACAAAACTAAGTCAACAGCCTCTTCAAGGCTCATGATGAACCGTGTCATGGATGGTTCTGTTACCGTCATGGGAAGCCCCTGTTTAATCTGACTAATAAACAGCGGGATAACAGATCCCCTGGAACACATGACATTGCCATACCTTGTGCAACAGATAGTCGTTTTCTCCGGTGTGACTGTCCTTGATTTTGCAACCATCACTTTTTCCATCATTGCTTTTGAAGTCCCCATGGCATTTATGGGGTAGGCGGCTTTATCAGTAGAAAGACAAATAACTTTTTTAACGCCTGCCTCAATTGCTGCCGTTAATACATGGTCTGTCCCTAAAACATTGGTTTTCACTGCTTCTACCGGAAAAAATTCACATGAGGGAACCTGCTTCAGTGCAGCTGCATGGAATATATAGTCGACATTATGTATGGCACTTTTAATGCTTTGTAAATCACGGACATCCCCAAGATAAAATTTTAACTTGCCAAAATACTCAGGGTATCCTGCCTGGTACTCATGGCGCATATCGTCCTGTTTTTTCTCATCACGGGAAAAAATCCTTATTTCTTTGATGTCAGTCCCCAAAAGTCGCCTCAAAACAGCATTGCCGAAAGATCCTGTCCCGCCTGTGATTAATAGTGTCCTATTTTTAAAAATTGTCGTTTCCATTCTCCCTACCATGCCTTATTTCATTTCTTAATTTATCGTAAAATACCTGCCCGATGCGCGCCGGATTATGTGGGTTGCAAACTGCTTCTCTCATCTGCCTGTAATCGTCTTCATCTTTCTCATACCGGAGCAACGACTCTAGCAACTCAAAAACAAAATACATTTTGCTGTCCTTTTCTATAGGCTCCCTTATAAACAGCTCTCTTATTCCAGACAAAATACGACTTTCAAACTCTTCCCTTTTCTTCCCTAATTCCACGCACTCCATCATCACGCTGTCCGGAATCTTACATAATATATGCCTTAATTTTTCTTCTGTTGACATATTGCAGTTTTTGCAGAATAGGGAATATATTTCCCCTGTCACCTGTTTGACCCGTCTGTCAATCAATGTCTTTTGATAATTCTCTGGCAAGAGTCCCCATCCAGAAAACAACTTCATATAGCCACTGTAAATCTCATTAAGCATGTCATGCTCATAAGGATAGTATTTCCCCATGGAAGCGTTCATTCCGTCATGCCTGTAAATAAAGAAGTCATATACTGGATCCTTCATTACAAACGCTGATGTTATGCTTGGCGCAATAGCGATATTAAACAGAGTGTCAGCCCCATATACATCTGTCCTATATTTGTTTTTTTTCATTATTTCTGCACGGTATAAGTTTGCCTGGTTTTGAGCTAAAGCGCTAAATAAGAAGTACGGCCAGTTCAGACGCACCATATCAACACTGGGACAGAACATATCCTCCCTTACCAGTTCATCCAGTTTTCCAACATTATATGAAGTTATATTTTGCTCTACATCACATTCATGCACAAGTACTTTAGTCCAGATGATATCAGTATTATACTTCTTTACATTTTCTGCCATTTTAGCCAAGCACCCTGGGCGCATCCTGTCATCCGAATTCAATATATAAATGTAATCTCCATTCGCATTTTCAATCCCTTTATTAAAGCTTGCGTAAATCCATTGGTTATTCTGGTGGATCACTTTAATCCGACTGTCTTTTTTAGCAATTTCATCCGCTATTAAAGAAGTGTCGTCTGTTGAGCCGTCATCAATAATGATCAGCTCCCAACAATCATAATCTTGTTCTAAAATACTGTTTACCGCTAATGGGAAGTACTTTTCATTATTATAAACTGGCATAATAATACTGATCAACATACAAATTCCTCTTTAAAAATCATATGATCTTTTTTATAATCTGCTTTT
>DKVI01000107.1:29335-29725 GCA_002491115.1 Lachnospiraceae bacterium UBA7182
TTTTATATTTCTATTAATACATGGAGAGAAGAATCACATAAATTCCAAAAAATAATTATTTTATTGTCACTAATGCCCATATGATATGCATATATCTAAAGCATATTTTAATTCAATCACATAATAAAAGGTGTATATTGGGGATATGTAAGACATGTAACTTATTCACCATCTCTTTAGCATATATTCCACACACGACAAAATGTGCATATGGATATTTTTTAGCTGCTTTTTCAGGACTCATAACTTCTATTCCATCTATTTTCATTTTCCATAAATCTTTATTTTCATCACAAAAACACTTAACATTTTCCTTTTTATTTATAATTTTAAAAATTTTTCTTCCCCAATATCCCGCTCCATAAATTACAATCGGATAATCTTCTCTCA
>DKVI01000107.1:29994-31155 GCA_002491115.1 Lachnospiraceae bacterium UBA7182
GATAATCTTCTCTCAATTTTTTATCATAATCTATATGACCAATATACTGCATTCTTCATCCCACCCATATAAAATACTAATATCTTATTTTTTCTTTAATCTCACAGTAGAAATAACCGGATAATCGGGATCTTGTATTTCAAATGCCTCATGCCCTATTTCTTCAGCACACATACCATATAACATAGCCGCAGCAACTTTTACATTTCCGAAAGATTGTATCTCTACATTCTGTACTCCAAACAAAGGTATGAACAGTCTTTCCAACGCATTTTTATGAAATCCCCAAAAGCTACCCCATCTATCAGCATCATATCTTGATATTTGAGATATTCCAGATACAGTAACTAATGCAGTTCCATTTTTTTTCATTATTCTATACAAATTATTTACGGCACTTTTTAAATCATATATAAACATTAAAGTCTGAGTAAGTATAACCGTATCAAACTGTTCTCTTTCTAATCCTTCACCTGTTTCCAAGTTTCCTTTTAAAGTCCCATTCCATCCCCTTACATGAAGAACCTTTGACTCTTTTACTCTGGTTTCCCCATATTGTAAAGTATATTTGTTATCTGCAATTTCCAATACAGTTCCATGAATATCTTCTTTGTTTTTTTCCAAAAATCTCTCTATATATACTCTATCTATTGCACGCCCCCTGCTCATTCCCCAGTCTCTGCTTACAGGCTCGTTCTTTAGTTTACTAATTAATATAATATCATCTGCCTTTTCTCTATAATATCTTCGTAAGCTGTCATTCATCAATTCTTCTATCTCATCTTGTTTATGTATAATAACTTCTTTATCATGAAAAAAATTATAGATTAAATAATTATTTTTTACTTTAAAGCATCCATATTCTGCTAATTTTAATTCTCGCTCGGTTTCAGGAAACAAACAAATTCCAAAATCAATTTTTTCATGACTCACCCCCAATTCAATTAATTGGTAAAAAATGTCCACAAATCTTTTGGACATTATTATAATAGGATAATATTTTAGTTGTTGATCTTCAAGCGGATTCATAACAGCAATTTGATTAATATATCCCCCCCATTTGTGTGAATCATTATCTAGATATCCAACAATTTCATATTTTTCAAATATTATTTTTTCATATTTTTTATAAAAACCACACCACTTTACAACTTATGCAAA
>DKVI01000002.1:0-51030 GCA_002491115.1 Lachnospiraceae bacterium UBA7182
TTTTTCTTCGTGAAACAACCCTAGCGTTTTTACAGGACAGGAGCCTCCGTTTCCGTTGCATATTTTCGGCCGGGCGTATACAATAGAAAGAAGATAAAATCCTAAATGATGGACAGGAAGGTGAAAAGAGATTGAACGAATGGGAAGTTTTGGGAATATGCAGGACAGAGGATGAAGAACTGATCAAAAAGGCTTATCTCGAAAAGCTGCCCGAGAATCATCCGGAAGACAACCCGAAGGGGTTCAGACGTCTGAGGGAGGCTTTTCAGAAGGCGCTTGAGGCGGCGCGGCAGGAGGAAGAAGAAAAGGAAGAATCCCAAAGCCAGGTGATCCGGGAAAGTCGGATGATGGGCGGCGAAGAGACGCAGGAGCTTTTAAAAAAGGCGGATGAACTGTATCAGGATTTCGGGCGGCGCATCAGCCCCAAAGAATGGGAAACACTCCTGAAGCTTCCTGTGTGCCAGGAACTGGAAAGCCAGAAAGAGGCAGGATGGGCGCTGATTGGATATTTGATGGACCACAGCTATGTGCCGCACAGATGTTTTCAGGTTCTTGACAGGGTTTTTGGCTGGACGGAAGATGAGGAGGAACTGTATGAGCATTTTCCGGAAGATTATGTGGAATATCTTTTAGGTCGGATCGAACATGAGGACACTTTCCGATACGAACGCATGGAAATGCGGGAGGAATTTGAGTACGACAAGTATATTTTCCTTTACTTTGAGCTTAGAAAAGCTTTAAACGACCGGAACCGTGACAGGGTGGAAAAACTTCTGGAGGACATTGACCGGATGCAGATGGAGCATCCGGATGTGCTGCTTCTTAGGGTCCGCCATGAATTTATGCAGGAGGATCATGAAAGGCAGGCGTGGGAACTGGCGGTCCGGGCTTTTCAGATTGACAGGGACAACCCGTATTGCCGGTACTGGTATATCCGCGTTGCCATGGCTTACAAGGACGCGGGAATAGAAAAGGAAGAACTGGAAGACCTCATCGGCGGCCTTTTAGAACAGGACGATAAAAATCCTGCCCACTGGGAACTGATGGGCAGCTATATGCGTGCATGCGGGGAGAATGCCCGGGCGTTGTCGGCCTATATGAGGGCCAGAAACTGCCGGGAGGAACGATGGGACCATCTGGAAGACATGATTCGTGAGACGGCGGAGGCGCTGTCTTATGAGCAGGAAGAAGACCCGGAGTTTGACGACTGGTGGCAGATGGCCAACATCTGTATGCTGGGACATCGCCATGACAGGGCCAGACAGCTTCTGGAAAGCCATACGCCCCGGGAAGACCAGAGAATGTCCTGGCTGATCATGCTGGCGGACAGTTGTCATGGGCTGGAAGATTATCCGGCGGCGGCAAAGTACCGCCAGGCGGTGTGGGAAGCTATGTCAGAAGAAGAACGCCCGCTGGCTTTGTATATGGACCTGGCGGAGGAATACAGTCTGGCGGGCGAGAAAGACGCCGCCATTGAAATGTATGAAAAAGCCCAGGAACAGTTCCCTTATGAACCGGAGTGTTATTTTCAGAAAGCAAGGCTTCTTGCGGACGCCGAAGAGTCGCTGGAACAGTGTGACCGGGCGCTTAAACTGGGATTTCATAAGGATGCTTTCTGTCTGCGCCTGGAACTTCTTTTAGAACTGGACCGTTATCAGGAAGTAAAAAACGAGGCGAAACAGGTCCTGGGACAGGGATTGAACAGTCCGCGGGTGGTCTTTAATTACGCGAAAGCCCTGCGGGGACTGGAGGAATACGAGGAGGCAGAGCGGACTTTAAAGGCGCTGATCGAAAGAGGCGGTGCGCCCGGCGTGATCTGCCAGGAATACGCGGGTTTATGCTATGATATGGACCGTCCGGCGGAAGCGCTGGAATGGATTGAGAAAGCGCTGGAAGATGCGGATACGCCCCTTCGCCGTGTGATGAAAGGCGATTATCTCCATGAGCTGAAACGCTACGAGGAGGAAGCCGCTTTATACCAGGAGATGTTAAACCGTGACGCCGACGATTATTTTCTCCTTTATCGGCTGGGCAGGTCGCTTCTGTCTATGCGGCGATATGAAGAGGCGGAACAGTTCTTTCGCAGAGCGCTGGAAAAACGGCCTTCTTACGGACTTGCCTGGGATTATCTGGGGGATGCGCTTCAGGATCAGGGCAAATGGGAAGAAGCCGCCCGTGCATATGAGGAAGGCTGGAAAAACGGAAACCGCCAGGCGGCCCGGGATTTATGCCGGCTTATGAAGCGCACCCGACAGGATGAAAAGGCGGAGGAATATTTAAAAAAAGCACTGGAGCAGTATCCGGACGACACAAGTCTTCTCTGGATCTGCGGCGCGGTCTTAAAGCGGCAGAAAAAATATGAAGAGGCCATCCGGTGTATGATCCGGTACATAGAGGTGAAGCCTTCTGCCACATCGTCGGCGTATCGGGAGATCGCTTCTTACTATGACGCGCAAAAGGAGTATGAAAAGGCAGAAGCGTATTATCAGATGGCCATAGACCATGAGCCGGAGAACGCCAGAAACTACCGGATATTTGGAAAATATTACGCCAACAGCCGGGACATGCAGACAGAAGCGCTGCCTTATCTTAAGAAAGCGGCCGAGCTGGAGCCGACGGCTCTCTATGGCTGGCTGAAGCTGGGAGAAGTATATGAGGCGCTGGGGAATATGGAAGAAGCGCAAAAATGCTATGAAACCTGCCTTGACAATTATACAAAAGAGTTGGAAAAAGATCCTTATGACTGCTGTACGATGGAAGGGATGGCGGATGTACTGGCGCATCTGGGACGTTTTAAAGAGGCAGAAGAGATGTTTAAGAAGGTCTTTCAGTTCCAGAATACTGTCTTTACCTGCAACGCGGTCGAATGTTATGAGGCGATGGAAGATCTGGCCAAGATGGAAGAAAGACGGGGAGATCTAAATGCGGCGCTGGAATGGATGCGCAGAGCGTCGGAGTATAAGACCACAGATTACTATGACAAAAAGCTGCTCCGGCTGGAAGAACTTTCAAAACAGCAGTCCTGACGAAAGCGGCGGTTTGTATATTTGCTCTTTATTGGGCATACAATGTGAAAAAATATACCTGGTTTGTGGACCATGACATTTTTCTATTATATTTCGGATTTTATCATACCGCTTATTATTTTTTATATTGTTGCGTACGCACTGACGGAAAAAATATCTGTTTATGATGAATTTGTAAAAGGTGCGGCGGACGGGTTAAAGACGGTTCTTAAGATCATGCCCACCCTGATCGGCCTGATGGCGGCAGTGGGGATGCTCAGGGCTTCGGGTTTTCTGGATTTTGTGGCGAAATATTTATCGGGGGCAGCAAAACTTCTGCACTTTCCGGTGCAGTTAATCCCGCTGGCGGTGGTGCGGCTTTTTTCCTCGTCGGCTGCCACTTCCCTGGCGCTGGATATCTACAAGTCGTACGGGACGGATTCTCAGATCGGTTTGACCGCTTCGATCATGATGGGCTGTACAGAGACTGTATTCTATACCATGAGCGTGTATTTCCTGACGGCGAAGGTGACGAAGACCCGCTGGACGCTTGCGGGGGCGCTTCTTAGTACGTTCGCGGGCATTGCGGCAAGCGTGGTTCTGGCGGGCATGATGTAATTGACTTCTGATTCCGCCTGTGCTAATCTGATAGAAACCGATTTTACGAAGCAACAAAGAGGGAAACGAAAGGTGGAACAAATGGATAAAAAGAAATTTTATATGACCACTGCCATCGCTTATACATCCGGAAAACCTCATATCGGCAATACTTATGAGATTGTTCTGGCAGACAGCATCGCCCGTTATAAAAGATTTCAGGGATATGACGTGTTTTTCCAGACAGGTACTGATGAGCATGGGCAGAAGATTGAGTTAAAAGCGGCGGAAGCCGGCATCACTCCGAAAGAATTTGTGGATAACGTGGCCGGGCAGATCCGCACGATCTGGGATCTGATGGATACTTCCTATGACAAGTTTATCCGTACCACGGACAAAGAGCATGAAGAACAGGTGCAGAAAATTTTCAAATATATGTATGACAAAGGAGATATCTATAAAGGCCATTATGAAGGACTGTACTGCACGCCCTGCGAATCGTTCTTTACGGAATCCCAGCTTGTGGACGGAAAATGTCCCGACTGCGGCCGGGAAGTGCAGCCTGCCAAAGAAGAAGCGTATTTCTTTAAGATGAGTAAATACGCGGATCGCCTGATCGAGCATATCAACACGCACCCGGAGTTTATTCAGCCCGTATCCCGGAAAAATGAGATGATGAACAATTTCCTGCTTCCGGGCCTGCAGGATCTGTGCGTGTCCCGTACTTCCTTTAAGTGGGGGATTCCGGTCACCTTTGATGAAAAGCATGTGATTTATGTATGGCTGGACGCGCTGACCAATTATATCACCGGCATCGGATACGACTGCGGCGGCGAAAGCAGCGGGCAGTTTAAGAAAGACTGGCCCGCGGATCTGCATCTGATCGGGAAGGATATTATCAGGTTCCATACAATCTATTGGCCCATCTTTCTGATGTCTCTGGATCTGCCCCTGCCAAAGCAGATCTTCGGCCATCCGTGGCTGTTACAGGGCGACGGCAAGATGAGTAAATCCAAAGGAAACGTCCTTTATGCGGACGAGCTGGTGGATTTCTTCGGTGTGGACGCGGTGCGCTATTTCGTGCTGCATGAGATGCCCTTTGAAAATGACGGCGTCATTACCTGGGAGCTGATGGTGGAACGACTCAATTCCGAGCTTGCCAATACGCTGGGCAACCTGGTCAACCGTACCGTCTCCATGTCCAATAAATACTTCGGCGGAATTGTCACAGACGCCCGGGCGGCGGAAGAGGTGGATGAGGACCTGAAAAAGACTGTGCTTGCGACACTTCCGAATGTTACGAAGAAGATGGAAGAACTGCGTGTGGCGGACGCCCTGACGGAGATCTTCTCCATGTTCAAGCGCTGCAATAAATATATCGACGAGACCATGCCCTGGGCATTGGCAAAAAACAGCGCCAAAAGAGACCGCCTTGCTACGGTGCTGTATAATCTGGTGGAGAGTATCTGCTACGGCGCTGCTCTTCTGGAGCCTTTTATGCCGTCCACGGCCAGGAAAATCCGGGCGCAGTTAAACGCGAAGGCGCGCACCATCGATGAGATGGATACATTCGGCCTGTATGAATCCGGCACAAGGGTGACGGGAACGCCGGAGATCCTTTTTGCCCGCCTGGATATTAAAAAAGTGCTTGAAGAAGTGGAGGCGAAAAAGGCAGCCCCTGCCAAAGAAGCGCCCGAGGCTGAGGGCAAAGAAACCATAACCTATGATGAGTTTGACAAATGTCAGTTCCAGGTAGGAGAGATCCTTTCCTGCGAAGCCGTCCCCAAGGCGGACAAGCTGCTCTGCTCCCAGGTGAAGATAGGGAATCAGGTGCGGCAGATCGTATCCGGTATCCGCGGTTCTTATACGCCGGAGGAGATGGCAGGCAAGAAAGTCATGGTTCTGACCAATCTGGCGCCCAGAAAGATTCGTGGCCTGGTATCCGAGGGGATGCTTTTATGCGCGGAGGACGAAAACGGAGGACTGTCTCTGATGACGCCTGAAAGACCCGTGCCTGCCGGTTCCGGGATTAGCTGACGCATATCGTCTACGCATCCTGCATATACTTTCCTGACACAAGACGTGCCGGGAAGGTGTGCAAGATGCGTAAATTTTTTTTGTCATATAATATCCTGCTGACAGGGTATTCTTTTCTTTTTTCTTTTCTGCTCCCATGGGCTTCTTTTGACGATTTTACCATGGAGCTTTTCCGTCATGAACTCTCCCGGAATACTTTGAATCTGCACTATACCCTGGCCGAACCGGAAGCCTTCGGAATCAAAGAAGCGTCTCCTTCTCTGGGAAATATGGATGAGGCTGCCAGGAAAGAGGAGCTTTCCTATCTTAAAAAGGTTAAGAAACGCCTGGCGCGTTTTTCTGATAAAAAGCTGGACGAAAAGCAAAAGCTTACCGCCGATATCCTGAACTGGTGGCTGGAAGGGCAGTTTCAGGCGGAAGCATATTACTATTATCAGGAACCCTTAGGCAAGACACTGGGAATCCAGGCGCAGCTTCCGGTACTTTTGGCAGAGTTTCCTTTCCGCACTCAGGAAGATATCGATACCTATCTGGCGCTTTTGGAGACGCTTCCGGCGTATTTTGAACAGATCACAGCTTTTGAAAAGGAAAAATCGGCTCAGGGTCTGTTTATGGATGATGAGCGTCTGGATGATGTCCTGAAGCAGTGCCGTTCTCTGTTCCCGATCGGCAACGACCATTTCCTGGCGACGACTTTTAAGGAACGGCTGGAGGACTGTGAATTTCTGAGCGCAGACCAGAGGATTGCCTATGAAGTAAAGAATCTGCGCGCGCTGGACCGCTATGTAAGGTCAGCCTATGAAGAATTGTGCCAGGTTCTGGAAACACTGCGGGGGACGGGAAGGAATGCCGGCGGCCTGTATCATACGCCGGAAGGACTTGATTATTATGAGTATCTTCTGAAATATTCCGTCGGTACGGAACTGGACGGCGGCAGGATTCATCAACTTTTGGAAGAACAGATGGAAAGTGATTATGAGACGGTTCTCTATGCTTTGAGTCAGGGCCTTAGTCTTTTGGAGGCCGGGGACGATACGCCCTGCCTGGAATTGCCCTCGGAGCTTTTGACGGAACTGGAAGATCAGATAGAAAAAGACTTCCCAAAGGCCGGGGATATCTCCTGGCAGGTAAAGGAAGTGCCGGAGTCCCTGGCAGATTTTTTAAGTCCGGCTTTTTATATGACGCCCGCCATCGATACGCCGGAACAGAATACGATCTATATCAATCCTTCTTATGAACCGGACCGGGCAGAACTGATTACGACGCTGGCGCATGAGGGGTATCCGGGACACATGTATCAGAACAGCTTTGAGACGATGGAGAACTGTCCGCCGGTCAGGAGCCTGGCATATGTGGGCGGTTATACAGAAGGATGGGGACTTTACAGCGAATTCTATGCCTATGATCTTCTGGATCTGACCGATATGGAAGCGGAACTTTTAAGGGCGGTATCTTCTTTGAATTATGCCATCTGTGCCAGTCTGGATCTGTCCATCCATGGAGAAGGGTGGACGGAAGCAGACTGCGCAGACTATCTGGCCGCTTTCGGCATTAAGGACAAAACGCAGATTCATGCGCTGTATCTGAATATCCTGGAAGAGCCGTCCAACTATCTGAAATATTACCTGGGGTATCTGGAGATTTTAAGATTAAAAGAGAGCGCGCTTGCGCTCTCGGAAGATATGACACTCTATGATTTTCATAAATGGTTTCTGGAAATGGGTCCTGCGCCTTTCGGTATACTGGAAAAACATCTAAATCTCCTTGAAGTATCGCCTGAGCTTCGTAAGAGCGCTGACAAGGACGTCCATTTCCTGGTCTTCCATCCCTTCCATGACCGTCCGGACCATCTTCTGGTGGAAATCGGCGTGCCGTTTATAGGCCGCCTTTCCTTTCCGGGTCAGCGTAAGGAGTACGACTCTTTTGTCCTCTGTGCTTCTGACACGGGATACATACCCTTTTTTGACCAGGTTGTTGATCGCGGTGGTTAGCGTGCCCACCGTGACCGACATGGCCTTTGCCACGGTAGACATATTTTTGGACTCCCGTATGCCGATGGCGTCGATAATATGCATGTCGTTGATGGAGATCTCTTTATAGCTTCCGCAGATGAGCGCTTTATGTTCCATATCCAGGATTTCGTTGAAAAGCATGACCAGCATATCATTCAGGAGTTCTTCCCGTTTCATCTTATCACCCCCTTTAATGTCCGAACATGCTGCCCAGCCGGGAGAACAGGCTGCTTTCCCGTCTTTCTATTTTCTTGTCCAGCATCCGCAGATCATATTCGGCGATCCTGAGAAGCCTGGTGGCGTCTTCCAGTTCTTTTTTTGGCTCCTGTAAGCAGTATTCGGTGAGCTCTTCCAGATACTGTTTGTCTACACAGAGGGGATATTCGCGGTTTTTCTGACGGCGCTTCTTTAGTCGGGAACAGATATCCTCCATCTCATTTCTTGAAAAGTGTCCTTTGTATTTTTCCTTTTTAAAAATTTCGTACTCCAGCCGGTTGATATAGCAGACGGGAACCTCTTTAAAATAATCTTTTACGGTTGAATGGTCATTGGCCCACAGGATGATCGGGTATACATGGAGCTTTTTCTTCATCTGCGGCTGCTTTTTGTAGATTTCTTCCAGATGACGGCTTAAGGAGTTGGTGTGCCGCCGGATCTGTTCGATCAGGTTTTCGGAATGGGAACCGCTTTTTAAAATCCCTTTTTCCGAGATGGAGCCGTTGTATCTTTTGTTTTTTACTTCCACGGAAAAGATGCCGGTGGGGGCAATGATGACTAAATCGTGTTCGATGTCAAGATTGTTGTATTTAAGCCTTAAATTTTGCAGGGAAAGAACCTTGTCCCCCAGAAGTTCAATCGCCTGGGCAGCCTTTTTTTCCCCTTTTTGTCCGAACTCAAGCCCCTGGTTCGAGTCATGGATGGAACGGGTGGCCTTTTTAAATTCTTCTGTTACGGCATCCATATTTACATGATATTTTTTTAACAAATGAAGGAGCGTATTATATTGTCTGCGGGCGCACTCGGTGTCATATCGGTTCTCTTCTAACAGATGCAGGGAGCGAATGTGGTCTTTTCTCTTTTTGATCTCTTTATTTATATAAGAAAGTTCCTCTTTCTCTTTGGCGATCTGCCTAAGGAGCGTGTCCTTTTCTTCGTTTAATCTGTTATCCATACATTTTCCTAACTAACTCTTTCTATTGATACAATATTTGATCTGCTTTTAATCATACCATTAGTTTGAAGAAAAAAGAAGGGGGAAATGTGATTTTACCATTCCCGGCGGATCTGTTCTTCTGCCACATCATACAGGCGCAGAAATTCTGCCAGGTCAGAGTCGGTGCGAATCAGCATCAGATCATCAAATTTTCCCGTTTTTTCATCTTTAAATCCGGCAACTTTTTCTCTCGTGCAGATGCTGGCGCGGATGACGGGTATTTTTCCTGTTTTATCATAAGTGGTTTTCTGTTTTCTATTTCTTTTTCCGAACATTTTTTTCCCTTTGATACAGTTGTTTTTGACAGTATAACATAAAAAAGCTGTTTGGGGTGGATTTTTTTAGTTTAGGCCCATTCCGAAATAAATCTCTTTTTATTATTTTTCGATTATGTTACACTAATATAAAATGACAGATTTTATCGAACGGCTCTCATCAGAATAAGGGGGAAAAGAGAGATGAAAAAAAGAATACTGGCGCTTTTACTGGCGCTTTCTATGACGTCTGGGACGGCGGTTCCTGTATCAGCGGCGCAGCCTGCGAGGGAGGAGCAGACTCCTGTGACGGAAGAAACGGAAGTAGGATTGCCGGAGAAAGATACGGGAGAAATCAAGCCGGAAACAGGCGATGATACTGAAAGCACAAAACAGCCGGAAGCAGGCGGTGATACCGAAGGCGCAGAGCAGCCGGGTACAGGCGCTGATACCGAAGACACGGAGCAGCTAGGTTCAGAAGAGGATGCCGAAAGCACGGACCGGCCGGGAGCAGGCGGGGATGCCGAAGCAGGAAACCAGTCGGGTACAGGCGGAGGCGGCGAAGACGCGGCCGGGGCAGGAACAGGTGATGATGCTGAAAACAGGAATCAGCCGGAACAGGAAGATGTTTCCGGTGATCTGATACCGGAATATACAGAAGAAGCAAGCCATGAACTGCCGTTTGAAATCGGCGGAACAGATATTTTTGCAGGTGCTGATATGCCTGCAGGATATGCCATAGACGGAGCGTCTGTAAACGACGTAAAATATGATCCAAGAGGTTTGCCAGAGATTACGCCGGTAAAGAGACAATCTCCATGGGGGACCTGCTGGGCGTTTGCGACCATGGCCGTGCTGGAAAATTCCATGATTCGTCAGGGATTTGCCGACAGTATGAATTTATCGGTACGTCATCTGGCCTATTTCGCTTTCCACACAGGTTTGGATGTTTTAGGGAATGCGTCCGGCGATACGGTAGTTTCGTCACCTGCTAATACATACCTAAAGATGGGTGGGAATGCGTATATGTCAGCGGTGAAGCTGATGAATTGGCACGGGGCGGCAAATGAGGCTTCTTATCCATATTCCAGCACAATGCCTGCAGATCTTGCGCCAGGCGATGCTCAGTCCAGTGAGGTGATGGCGCACGACTTGTATTTTATTCCCACAAAAGGTGTAGACCGGCAGGATAAGGTGCGCGCGATCAAAGAAGCGATCCTGCGGTATGGCTGTGTGGGATGGTCCTATAAAAGTGAGGATGACTATTATAATAATGCGACAAATGCGTATTATTATCCGAATGGGGAAGGAACCAATCATGCGATCACGGTTGTTGGATGGGATGATGTGTATCCCCGTACAAATTTTAAGGCAGGTTACCGGCCTTCAGAAGACGGGGCCTGGATTGTAAAGAACAGCTGGGGAAGCAGCTGGGGAGACAATGGATATTTCTATATTTCCTATGAAGATTCTACTCTTGGAAGCGGCAATGCGGCGTTTGTGGCGGTGGCCGCCAGGCGGATCGATTATGATAACAATTATTTTTATGGGAACAGCGTGAATGCGCGTGATACACAGCTTCGCAGCGGCAGAAAAGCTGCGCATGTATTTCAGGTAAAGGCGGGAGAAGACCGTGAAAAAGTAAAGGCTGTGTCTATGATGCTTTATTCTGAGAAAGCAGAGTACAGCATTCAGATCTATAAAAATCCGATTCAGGTGGACGGTGTGGTAAAAGATCCTGAGTCCGGGCAGCCTATGCTGGCAGAACCTGTGACAGGACAGACAGGATATGCCGGCTTATATACGATAGATCTGCCCAAACCTGTATATTTTTCAAAAGGCGATGTGATGTCGGTCGTGGTCAGTTTCCCTTCCGCTGCTACTCTGTATGCCGATGCAAACAGCGGTGTGAAAACTTATATGTCAAAAGACGGGACATTTACAATAGAAAGTATTAATGCTACTTTGCCCGGCCAGACTTTTTACAGCAACAGTACAGGCAGTACAATCTGGTATGATGAGTACGACAGCCATAAAACTTCCCGTATCAATATCCTGACCCAGAACACGACCGACCGTATTGTAAAATTCCTGGATTTAGAGGGTAATCTTTTAAGTGAACAGGAAGTGTCCAAAGGCAACAGTGCAGTGCCTCCGGAGGTGCCTGAAAGAACAGGGTATGTTTTTAAAGGCTGGAGCGGCAGCTATACAAACATCACAGATGATATAGAACTGACGCCGGAGTATGAGCCGGTAACTTATACCATTACCTATCACCTAGACGGCGGAACGAACGCTTCGGAAAATCCTGCGTCGTATACCATTGAGTCGGATGCCGTCCTTTTATCCGATCCGGAGCGTGAGGGATATATTTTTGCAGGCTGGTACAGCCAGAGCGGTTTTACAGATGACGGTGTGTTTCAGGTGGCGGGGGGAGAGACCGGTGATCTTACCCTGTATGCCCGGTGGATTGAGGACAACGGAAAAGTGATTACGCCTGTTTTCGTCCCGAGAAGAGCGATACTGGAAGAAGGGCAGTCTGTTGTCATAAAAGCAAATAAAGGCGCGGAGATATATTATACGCTGGACGGGACGAAGCCTTCGAAAAGTAAAGGGGCCAGGTATACAGGCCCCATAGAGCTTACGAAAGATACCACGGTCAAAGCGATTGCCGTCTTAAACGGAGAAGAAAGCCAGACGGCAGAGATTTCCTATAAATATTACCTGATGCACCTTGTACTGGCGGATACGGAGAAGAATGTGTTTCCGGGGGAGACGCTTTCTCTGGAAGTTATTAAACTTCCCACGACGAAAAACAAGAATGATATTATATGGGAGAGCCTGGATGAAAACGTCGCCACAGTATCATCCGCAGGCGAAGTGACGGGGGTAGGATTGGGCGCTGCTACCATCCTGGCGCGGACCCTGGATTACAAAGGCAATCCGGTCACAGCCGAGTGCCGGATTCATGTGGTCAGAGGCGGAAGAGACAAAGAGCTTATATGGACGCTGGATGAACAAGGGCTTTTTACACTCAGCGGGCGGGGCGATCTTTCTCCGGACAGCAACGGAAGAAACGTAATTCCCTGGAAAAATTGCTTAAGTGAGATTAAATCTGTCAGGGTCAGCGTAACAGACATGACCAACGCGGGTGATTTGTTCAGTTACTGCCGGAATCTTCTAAGCGTAGATTTGACAGAACTTGATGCAAAAAGACTGTCAAAAGCGATTTATATGTTTTACGAGTGCAACAGCCTGGAAACATTGGATTTAAGTATGATCGACGGTTCCATAACGACGTCTATGACAGGAATTGTTACAGGATGCACGAATCTTAAAACTGTTTATACTCCCTGTAATATGGAAAAATCCGTCAGTCTGCCGGAAGGGACCTGGTATCAGATGGATGGCAGTGAAGTCACGGAGTTTCCCAAAAATCTGGAATACAGTACCATACTTACGAGGAATAAAGCACCGGATTTATCCGGCTTTCGACTGGAGGTAAAGAAAGAAAAGACCGTCTATGAATGCGGAGATACGCTGGACCTGGACGACCTGACGGTGCTGCTCTATGATGAAAAAAATGCGGAACGCAAAGTGTCCGGATACGGCACCAATGCCGGGGCGATCGATATGGATCAGCCGGGTACGAAGACGCTGACAATTACTTTTAATGTCTTAAAGGCGCAGATCAAGATTCTGGTAACTGCCGAAGCAGGCGAACCTACGGGCTGGTACAATATCTTCTTTGATCTGGGCGGACATGGTCCGGACAGGGAGCCTCTGGCAGAGATCAAGGAAGGAAGTCTTTTAGAAGAACCTGAGGCTCCGGAAGCGGAAGGCTATCGGTTTACGGGGTGGTATAAAGACTCATCCTGTACGGCTCTGTGGGATTTTGATTCGGACATAGTCGAGGCGGACATGACGCTGTACGCAGGCTGGCTGGCAGAGTCGGGCGCAGAAGACGGCCTGTATGTGCAGGAGATCCGTCCGCAGATTTATACAGGAAGCGCGCTGAAACCGCCGGTTTTTGTATATGCCGATGACAGTGCTGCGCCTTTGACTCTGAAAAAAGACTATACTGTCAAATATTACAATAATATAAACGCTGACCAGACCGGAGCGAAGGGCGGTGTCAGCCGCAGCGGGCAGGAGGGAGACGGCGGTTTTACCAAAGAGCTTGCCTACGCAGTCATTACCGGAAAAGGAAACTATAAAGGGCAGATATATCTGAACTTCCATATAAAGCCTGTTTCCCTGTCAGACGCCGGCGGGAAGCTGGCGCAGGGATTTACCTTGAAGTATACTTCTCAGGTGGCGACCGACCTTCAGGCGCAGAAGCCTTTCGGCTCTCTGAAATACAGGAAATCCATGAAACTGGGCAAAGATTTTTCTCTGGCGATTGAAAATGCAGATGGCAAAGTCATCAGCTCCAAGGGCAGCCCGTCCATTGGAAAAGGAAGCAAAGGCGTCTATAAGCTGAAAATCACCGGTTTGGGCAACTATCAGGGCACGGCTGAAAAGGAAGTCTATGCGACGGATGAAAAGCATCTGCTGAAAAATGTCACCGTCGCTGTGGGGGAAAAGATCAAATCCATGCCGTACACAGGAAGCGCCGTCAGGCTCCTGCCGGGATATCCGGCCAAGGACGGAAATTATTATTCTGTAGGGACGGACAAAAGTGTAAGAAAAGCTTCTCAGGACAGTATTTTTATGGTCTGGTCAGAAGAGAAGTATCTAATATACGGCACTGATTTTGAGATTCGTTACAAAAGCAACCGCTCCGTAGGCACGGCTACCATGACTCTTGTAGGAATCGGAGCATACGCGGGCACAAAAGACGTTAAATTTCGCATTACAGGAACCGCGTTTAACAGCAAAAAGATTACGGTGGAGAATTTCCGAAACGAAACGGATTATACCGGAAAACCGGTCCGGCAGAATGTTACATTAAAAATTTCCGGTAAAAAGCTTGATTATGGAGCCGATTATACAATCAGCTATAAAAATAATCTGAAAAAAGGGACGGCTACGGTTATTTTTACAGCCAGGCCCGCCTCGGGCTGCACCGGAAGCTTTAAAAAGACATTTAAAATTAAAGCGGCGGATCTGTCGCAGACTGTTCGGCTCACTGCGGCGGATGCGTCTGACGGAAGTATTCGTACGGCGTCTGACGGCAGACGGTTTGACGGGAAAGTTTATTACACAAAGAACGGCGCAAAACTTTCCGGCAGGTTCCTTCTGACCGGTATACAAACCGGGGATGTTTTACAGGAAGGGAAGGACTATACGGTAAGCTACAGCAACAATAAAGCGGTGACAACCAACGCAGTTATGATAATCAAGGGCAAAGGCAATTACACCGGGAGTCTGAAAATATACTATCAGATATCGGAAACTCCGTTGGATACCTTGTCCGTGACTGTCGCTCCGGCATATTACAGCCCGAAGAATAAGGAATATCACCCTGCCGTCCGGTTAAAAGACCAGAAAGCGGTGTTGAAAGAGGGGAAAGATTATGAGATTGGCGATGACAGCTATAAAAACTGTAAGCAGGAAGAAGTGAGGCATTATTTGGATGCCCTGAAGAGCGGCGTTCCCGGCAAAGATTTGGAGAAAATACGGCCTTATGTAATCATCACGGCAAAAGAAAAGAGCGGCTATAGAAATCCGAAAAGGAACGGGTTCAGGGTGAATCTGAATATCGGGGAGAAGAAGCTGTCCCAAAATACACTGTATGTTGTAGTGGAAGAGAAGGAAGCCGTCTATACCGGAAACCAGGTATGCCCGGAAGCAGCCGTCTATTATGGAGACGCCAAAGACGTAAAAGCGGCGGCAAAGGCCAAAGAAACCAGCGCGCGGGCACTGACCACAACCCATAAACTGATCCGGCTTCGTATGTATGAAAACGGAGCAGGTGATTACACCCTTACTTACGGCGCGAACCGGACTGCCGGAAAGAATAAAGGAAGCGTCACCGTCACGGGCCGGGGCCTGTACGGCGGCAGTGTTACAGTAAAATTTACCATTGTCGGCAAAAATTTATAACAGAAGAAAAGACAGGGAGCCACGGTTGACCACGGCTCCCTGTCTGATTGTCATGTAAAAGATTTTTTAGTGTTCTTTCTCATATGCGATAAAAGCGTCTACTTTGGGCTGGGAAGAGCATCCCGGTACAAATTCGTTGGTTAAGAATGCATCGATCAGTTCTTCTCTTAATTTGTTTCCCGTAGTGAAAGCGCCCAGGCACGCGATGTTGGCGTCGTTGCTTAAACGTGCTCTTTTTGCAGAATATATATCAGAGATCAGGGCAGCATATGCGCCTTTTACTTTATTGGCTGCCAAAGATACGCCGATGCCGGTTCCGCACAGCAGGATGCCCCGGTCATATTTTTTGGCAGCGACCGCTTCTGCGACCGCGATGGCGGTGTTGGCATAGATGGGGTCTTCGCTTCCGAAATCGGTGATCTCTCCATATCCTTTAGACTCCATAAAACGGATGAGCTGTTCTTTCGCCTCCTGTGCGTTGGGATCACAGCCGATTGCAATTTTCATAGTGTTTTATCCTCCTTTTTGGTTGGGGTATTTAATTTATTCATATTTATCATAAAAGAGGTACGTTTTTTAGTCAAGACTTTTGTGAAAACAGTTACAAATGTAATGACATTTGATGAAAAACAGAAAAAAGTCATTGCCTTTTCTGTATAATAATTGTATAATTATTTCAATGTTATTGTATAGATTGTCCGGAGAAGGAGTGTATGGGATGGGAAAATATGTAATGGGGCTTGACAACGGCGGTACTTCCACGAAAGCCGCGATCTTTGACCTGACAGGCAGAGAAATTGCTACAGCGGGGAAACAGACGAAGGTGCTCACCCCGAAGTCCGGTTATACCGAGCGGGACATGGAGGAATTGTGGCTGGCCAACTGCGACTGCGTAAAACGGGCCATTGAAAAAGCGGGGGTAGATCCCGGGGAAGTCATAGGAATTGCGGTCTGCGGCCATGGAAAAGGTCTGTACCCGTGGGGCAAAGACGGAAAGCCTGCTTACAACGGGATCATATCCACAGACAGCCGCGCGTGGAAATATCCGCAGAAATGGCGCGACAGCGGCGTCTACCAGGAATTAAGGGAACAGCTCTGTCAGGAACTGATGGCCTGTCAGCAGGTTTCTCTGCTTGCCTGGATGAAGGACCATCATAAGGATGTGTATGACAATATTCAGTATGTATTTTCTGTCAAAGATTATATCCGCTTCCGTCTCACAGGCGAGGCGTACTGTGAAGCAACGGATATCTCGGGTTCCGGCCTGATGGACGTGAAAAATGCAAGATTTGATAAAGGACTGCTGGAAAAGCTGGGAATCGGCGAAGTATATGATATGCTCGCTCCGATCCGGTATTCTTATGACCAGTGCGGAGTTGTTACAAAGGAAGCTTCCGAACTGACCGGGCTTCCGGAAGGGACGCCTGTGGCGGGCGGCATGTTTGATATCGACGCCTGCGCGGTGGCAGTGGACGTTACTTCGCCCGAAGAACTGTGTACCATTGCAGGTACATGGAGCATCAACGAGTATATTTCCGAGACGCCGGTGATGGACGGAAGTATTGCCATGAATTCCCTCTTCGCCATGCCGGGTTATTACCTGGTGGAAGAGTGCAGCGCCACTTCCTCAGGGAATCTGGAGTGGTTTCTGGAAAACTGCATGGAGAATGAGGAGATCCCGGAGGGCAGCAGTCTGTACAGCCTGATCAACGAAAAGGTATCCAGCGTGCGGCCGGAAGAATGTGACGTGTATTTCCTTCCGTTCTTATACGGTTCCAATGCCCACCCGCTGGGAAAAGGCGCTTTCGTGGGTCTTACGACTTATCATAATAAGGTCCATATGCTCCGGGCAATCTATGAAGGCGTGGTATACTCCCACAAGACCCATATCGAGAAACTTCTGTCCTCGAGAAAGCCGCCGGAAGCGATCCGCATGGCAGGCGGCGCGGTCAACTCCAGAGTGTGGGTGCAGATGTTCGCGGACGCTTTAGGCTTCCCCATCGAGACGGTGGATGCCAAAGAGCTGGGCGCGCTGGGCTGCGGTATGGCTGCGGCCGTGGCGGCGGGCGTATACAAGGATTATAAAGAGGCGGCAGAGCATATGGTACATATATCCGACCGGGTGTATCCGGATTCCGGTATGACGGCAGTCTATCAGAAAAAATATGAAAAATACCGTGCGGTAAGTAAAGCTCTTGATACTGTCTGGGGACAGTTTGAAGTATAAAATTTCAAGGGAAGCAGAAAGGTGGAAACAATTATGGCAAACAGAGGAAGTACTCCGAAAACAATGAAAGCGCTGGTGGCATACAGCAAAGACGATTATCGTTTTGAACCGGAATATCCGGCGCCTGTATGCGGTCCGGATGACATTATCATCAAGACGGAGGCCTGCGGCATCTGCGCGGGCGATTTAAAATGCAGCCACGGAGCGGCTATGTTCTGGGGGGATGACGTACAGCCCGCATGGGTAAAACCGCCCTTTATTCCGGGCCACGAGTTCTTTGGGCGCATTGTAGAACTGGGTGAGAATGTAGAAGGATATGAGCTGGGAGACCGGATTATCGCAGATCAGATCGTGCCCTGCGGAAAATGCCGTTTCTGTAAAGACGGACACTACTGGATGTGCCAGCCCCATGATATGCTGGGATTCCAGTCCTATAATAACGGCGGTATGGCGGAATATGTAAGGTATCCCAAGAACTGTGTCTTAAGCCGGGTACCGGAAGATATGAGCATCGAGCAGGCGCTTTTAATCGAGCCTTACGGCTGCTCCAAACACGCAGTGGACCGCGGAAGCATCACCAATGAAGATGTGGTTGTAATTTCAGGCGCGGGAACGCTGGGACTTGGTATGATTACTTACGCGAGAATGAAGAATCCCAAACTGCTGATCGTCCTTGACATGCAGGACAAACGTCTGGAAAAAGCAAAAGAATTCGGCGCGGACCTGGTATTCAATCCCGGAAAATGCGACGTGGACAAGGAGATCAAAGCGCTGACCGACGATTATGGCTGTGATGTTTATATCGAAGCGACAGGACATCCTTCCAGCGTCATTCAGGGTCTTACGATTACCCGCAAGCTGGGCCGCTTTGTGGAGTTCAGCGTATTCGGAACCGAAACCAGCGTAGACTGGTCCATCATCGGCGACCGCAAAGAGCTGGATATTCTTGGATCTCACTTAAGCCCCTATGCGTATCCGTTCGTGATTGAAAATATGGTAAAAGGGAATTTGAAGACCAACGGCGTTGTTTCCAGCATCTTTAAGCTGGAGGACTGGCAGAAAGCTTTTGAGTATGCGACCGGAAAATACGGCGATTTTAAAGTGGCGTTTAAATTCTGATTGAAATGACAGCAGGGGAAGGCTGTCCGCTTTCCCCGTTATGCCCCGGATGTTTTATACTTTTTGAATACTGTGTGAAAGAGCGCCAGATTCGCGTATACGATTAAAGACTGGCCGAAGACCAGGAAGAGTCCCGCCGCGATGCGGTAGCGTATACAGAGAAAAGCTGCGATCGCGTAAAAGGCTGCGGCGATCAGTGTGACGGGCGCGTACATAAAGGTGAAGACAAAGGAATTAAATAATATATCTTTGAAGCTTCCTGTAAAATGTACCATGACAGGGAAAAACCACAGCAGGATCAGCACCATGGTCAGAAATGCCAGTGTGGATACCGTGATCAGTATGTTTTTTCCCGGAACGACGGCGGTCGTCAGTATGTAGATTCCCATGCCGAAAGCGGCTGACAGGATCAGGACTGCGATCCAGAACAGACTGGATCTTTTCCAGTGTTGTTTAAAGCCGTCCTTAAAATTCCTGAACACATGTGTGTCGTCCTGGGAAAGTTTAAGCGCGCTGTAATGCTGCGCCGCGGTGGCGGCTCCGGCCGTGACAACAGGAAGGCAGCATAAAGTCCAGATGATATTCAACAGGGTCAGATGGCTTAATAGAATGACAAAGCGCATAAAGCCGCCGTCATAATCGAAAAGTTTCATAAGAGTCATAACCTCCGGTAAATGAATTTGATAGATTCTATCATACATGAAAAGCCGGCAGGCTTCAAGAGGCAGAAAATAGTCAAAATGACGAAAAAATAAAATGTTCGCAAGAGAAGGACAAAAGTATTTGACAAAACAAATGTCCGATGCTATAATAAAGTTACGCAAATTGCACAAGGACCATGCGGGCAGGTAAACCGCATCATACAGGTTCCTGATGCGAAAAAATATAGGGAGGTAGATAACCATGAAGAAAAAAGTATTAAGCGTACTTCTTTGCACAGCTATGGTGGCATCCATGCTGGCCGGCTGTGGCGGTGGCGGCGGAGAAAGCGCACCGGCAGAGAGTGACAACGCAGCACCCGCAGAGAGCGAAGCGCCTGCAGAGGGTGACCAGGCAGAGGCTCCGGCTGATACAGCCGCTGCAGGAGACTTTGACTGGAAGAAGTACGATGGTACGACACTTAACGTAATGTTTAACGAGCATAACTACTCCAAGGCAGTTATCGCCAAGATCGCGGACTTTGAGGCACTGACAGGCATTAAGGTAGAGCATTCCTCCACACCGGAGTCCAACTACTTTGATAAACTGAACACGTCTCTGAGCAGCCGTACCGGAACACCGGACGTCTATATGACAGGTGCTTACCAGGTATGGGAGTATGCGCCGGCAGGATATATGGAGCCGCTTGAAAGCTACATTAACGATCCTTCCAAGACATCTCCGGATTATAACTTTGCTGATTTTATTCCGTCCGTTGTAGGCGCACTTCAGTGGGATCTGGTTCCCGGACATAAAGTAGGCGCTGGCAGCCAGTGGGCACTTCCGATGGGATGGGAGCTTAACAACCTTTCCTATAATAAGAACGTGCTGGCAGAGAAGAATCTTGAAGTTCCGAAGACAACCGACGAACTGCTTGAGACGGCTACGGCTCTGAACGAGTTCGACGGCTCCGGTACATACGGCATCGCTGTCCGCGGTACCCGTGAATGGGCTACGATCCATCCTGGATATATGTCTCTGTTTGCAACCTGGGGCGCACAGGATTTCGCGATCGAAGACGGCAAACTGGTCTGCAAACTGGATTCTCCGGAAGCCATTGCCATGACTGATTACTGGGTTAAACTGATCAAGGCAGCAGGCCCGCCACAGTGGACGAACTATACATGGTATGAAGCAAGCTCCGACCTGGGCGCTAAGAAAGCAGCTATGATGTTCGACGCTACCAGTGCAGCATACTTCCAGAACTTTGCAGGTGCTTCTCAGGAGTCCGGCAATATCGCATGGTCCACCATTCCGCTTCCGGAAGGCAAGACCGAAGCTGATATGAAAGCGAACATCTGGATCTGGTCTCTGGCTATGAATGCAGATTCCCAGAACAAAGACGCTGCATGGTACTTCATTCAGTACTTTACCAGCCCAGAGTTTATGCTGTGGTCAGGAACCGAAGGCGCAAGCCCGGATACTCCTCGCCAGTCTGTCATGGACAGCGCTGAATACAAAGCAACTGTCGGTTCCGCAGAGAACTATCTGGAATCCATCGCTGCTCTGACAACAAACGCTTCCATCCAGTTCACACCGCAGCCGTATTTCTTCGAGGCTACAACAAAATGGGCTGAGACTCTTCAGGACCTTGTTACAAGCAACAAGTATTCTTCCACAGAAGAAGCGATGCAGCAGCTTAAGAAAGATCTTGATGCAATCGTAGGAGATCTTGACGTCAGCGAATAGATTTGACGTAGGGTCTTAGAGATTTGTATATATTATTTTAAAGGGTTAGAGTCAAGGAGGGGTTACCTGACCCTCCTTGATTTTTTATACCCTGATGCGTGAATAAATTAATTTGGAGGAAACAGGATGAATGAGCAGAAAACAAACAGTACTGCCACGGAAGAATTAAATGTAGTACCGTTTAAAACCAGGATGCTGCCGTATCTGATCGTAGCGCCTGCATTGATCATCACGATCGGAATTATGATCCCATTTGTTATGGCCATATTCTTTTCTCTGACAAACTATTCTTTCAGGATGCCTACCTACAAGATAGTCTGGTTCAGAAACTGGATTGAGATTTTGTCCTCCGCCACCTTCTGGAAGGCGGCATGGGTAACCATAAGATACGGTTTTATCAGTACGGCGGTCGAGATGCTTTTGGGGATGGGTGTCGCGATCCTTCTGAACAACTTAAACAACAAGTTCTCGAAGATCATGAGAGTCGCCCTGATCTTCCCGCTGATGGTGGCGCCGATCACGGCTACGATCGTATGGCAGCTGATGTTAAACAACTCTGTAGGTATCGTGGAAAAGTTTTTAAATATTTTCGGCGTCTACAACTTCCCATGGTCCGCAAGCCCGTCAACGGCTATGCTGACAGCAATCATGATCGACGTGTGGGTCAACACTTCTTTCTGCATGCTGCTGGTGCTGGCAGGACTTCAGTCGCTGCCGAAGTCGCCTTTTGAATCTGCAAAAATCGACGGCGGAAGTACCATGTTCAATTTCCGTAACCTGACGCTTCCTATGTTAAAGCCCAGTTTGTATATTGCTCTTTTGTTCCGTCTGATGGCGGCTCTGCAGGAATATGCAATTATCTTCGGTCTTACCAAAGGCGGCCCGGGCGATACGCTGATGAATCTGTCCCTGACCTCGTATCAGAACGGTTTCCAGTTCCAGAAGTTCGGCTTTGCACTTCCGTACATTCTGGTGCTGTGGATGTTTATCAATATTATCGCGAAACAGATTGTTAAAAGGCAGCGTGCGGCACAGAGGCAGGCGGCCGGCCTGGAGGAATAATAGAACAGAAAGGATGTTAGAGTATGAATACAGCTTCCAAAAGATTGGGCCGTATCGTCCAGAACGGTTTACTGGTCATATACGCCATCTTTGCTTTATTTCCATTGATATGGATGCTTATACTGTCCGTCAAGTCGGACGCGGAGATCTATACGACTACGTTTATATTCTCCCCGACGCTGGATAATTACAGGATCGTATTGTTTGAATCCGATTATGTAAGATATATGATCGACAGTCTGATCGTATCGGGCGGCGCGGTTATCGTATCTGTGATCGCAGGCGTGCCGGCGGCTTACGCTCTTGCAAGATATAATTTCAAGAAAAAAGAAGATATCGCGTTCCAGATTCTTTCTTTTAAATTCGCGCCGGAGATCCTGGTGGTGCTGCCGCTTTTCATGATCTTCCAGAAATTACATATTTATGACTCTTATTTTGGACTGATCTGGGTCTATCAGTTGATTTCCATGCCGCTTCTGATCTGGGTGGTCAGAGGGTATTTCGAGGATATATCAGTGGAGATCGAGTATGCTGCCCAGGTGGACGGATACAACTGGTATCAGATTTTCTTTAAGAACCTGATCCCGCTCATTAAGCCCGGCCTTGTATCGGCGGCGCTCCTTGCATTTATCTTCGCATGGAACAGCTTTACGTTCCCGTTGATGCTTGCAGGTACAAAGATTCAGCCGATCACCGTCGCTATTACGAAATTCCTTGGAACGGACAGCGCCCACTACGGACAGCTGGCAGTGGCGGCTACCGTTTCCGCATTACCGGCTATTATATTCGCACTTTGCATACAGAAGCATCTGGTTCGCGGCCTGAGCTTCGGTGCAGTGAAGGGATAGGAGTGAGAGAATGGCAAGAATACAATTGGAAAATGTTACAAAAAAATTCGGGAAAGTGACTGCCCTGGACGGGATCAGCCTGGATATCAAAGACAAAGAGTTCTTTGTGCTGTTCGGACCCGCAGGTGCAGGTAAGACCACGATCCTGAATTGTATCGCAGGTATCCAGCTTCCCGAAGAAGGCGTCGTGAAATTCGACGGAGAGATCGTGAACCTGGTGGATGCGGCTCACAGGGATACCGCCATGGTATTTGAAAACTATGCGCTCTATCCGCAGATGACCGTATATGATAATATGGCGTCTCCTTTAAGGAGTAAACTGTACAAAAAAGATGAGGACTACATTAAAAATAAGATACATGAAGTCGCGGCGATGATGAAGATGGAGAATCTTTTAGAGCGTCTGCCAAGCCAGCTTTCCAACGGCCAGAAGCAGCGTGTGGCTATGGGACGCGCACTGGTCCGTTCCCCGAGAGTGTATCTGATGGATGAGCCTTTGGCCCATCTGGATGCGAAGCTTCGTAACGCCATGCGTACAGAGTTAAAAGAGATCCAGGCAAACTTCGGTACGACCAGTATCTATGTAACCCATGACTTTATGGAAGCCATGTCTTTAGGCGACAGAATCGCCATTATCAATGAAGGCAAAGTGGTACAGCTTGGAACGGGTGATGCCATTTACTATATGCCGTGCAACGAATTTGTGGCACAGCTGATGGGTGACCCGGAGATCAATCTGATCAGCGGTACACTGGCCAAATCCGGAGATTCCTGTACCTTTACCATGGATGCAGGCGGAAAAGTATATGATCTTCCCAAAGAAAAAGATCTGTTTGCGAAACTGGATGAGTTAGGTGCTTCTAAAGTGGATTTGGGAATGCGCCCGCAGAACCTTACCTATTCCTTTGAGCCAAAAGAAGGTTACATAAAATGTACCGTATACAGCTATGAGAGTATCGGCAATAAGTCGGTTATTGTTGCCGAGTTGTCCGGTCTGCAGCTTCGTATGATCGCGCCCAACGGGCTGAAAGTCAAAATTGACCAGGATGTATATGTGGATATGCAGCTTGATCATGCCATGTTCTTTGACGCGGAGACAAAGAATTATTTGACCAGATACAATGAAGCGGCCATCAAGGCGTTCGCCGAAAAACAGGAGGGGTAGGATATGGCAGGATTAAGAATAGAGCATCTTTATAAGCGCTATGAAAATGACGGCAAGAAAAAGAAAAATGCCGCGAAAAATGATTACGCTGTCAAAGACCTGAACCTTGTGGCGGAGCAGGGAGAATTTATAGCCCTGTTAGGGCCTTCCGGATGCGGTAAGACCACAACGCTCCGTATGACCGCGGGACTGGAAGACATTACGAAAGGCGAGATCTATATCGGGGATACGCTGGTAAATAACCTGCATCCCAAAGACAGGCATATCGGTCTGGCATTTGAGGATTACGCGATGTATCCGCCGCTGACGGTCTATGACAATATCGCTTTTAACTTAAAGGCAAAGGGCGTTGACAAGGCGGAGATTGACAAACGTGTCCGTGAGATCGCACCGTTGATGCAGTGTGACGATCTTCTGGATAAAATGCCGGTGAAGCTTTCCGGCGGACAGAAACAGCGTGTAAATATCGCCCGTGCGATCATCCGGAGACCGGAACTGCTTCTGATGGATGAGCCCTTATCCCATCTGGACGGCAAAGCGCGTCAGGCCATGCGTACGGAGATTAAACGTCTGATCAACGAAATCAAATGTACCACGATCTATGTAACCCATGACCAGCTGGAGGCAATGTCCCTGGCGGACAAGATCGCGATCATCAATTTCGGCGTATTGCAGCAGTATGGTACGCCGGCAGAAGTATATGACGACCCGGTGAATGAATTTGTTGCGTCCTTTATCGGCGAGCCTCCCATGAACATTCTGGAAACGACCATCATGGGAGAAGGGGATCATTTCTTCTTCACGTTTGCAGACAGTAACCTTAAGATTGAAGTTCCGAAGCGTTATTACAATGTGGTCAGCAACGGATTCAAATGTAAGATGGGCGTACGCCCCATGGACGTGCTGATCGGCGCCGCTGACTCCAAAGGTACGCCGGAAGAAGTGGCTACTTTCGAGAACCTTGGCGACGAGCGCAGGATCGGTATCCATGTGGGAAGCTTCCTGCTGATGCTGATTACAGATGATGAGAAGAGATATAAAGCGGGCGACATTATCAAACTGGAAGTCCGCGGAGAAAAGACACATTTATTTGACCTTGAAACGGGTAACCGGATTCGTGAAAAATAATACAGTTTAGGAGGCAGTTATTATGAGCAATTTACCAGAAAAAATGAAAGCAATCGTGGCATACGCGCCCGGCGATTACAGATTTGAGATGGTGGATACACCCAGAGCGGGCGAAGGCGAGATGATTCTGAAGGTAGAAGCATGCGGTATCTGCGCAGGCGATGTAAAAGCTTTCGCAGGCGCGGCAAGCTTCTGGGGATTTGACGGACAGCCCAAATACATCAAAGAGCCCATGATTCCCGGCCACGAGTTCGTAGGAAGAGTCGTAGAGATGGGACCCAATGTAAAAGGCAACTGGAAGCTGGGCGACAGGATCTGCCCGGAGCAGATCGTTCCCTGCGGAGAGTGTATGTTCTGTAAGACCGGACGTCACTGGATGTGTGAAAAGCACGATCTGTTCGGGTTCCAGAATAATGTAAACGGCGGTATGGCAGAATATGTGAAGCTGACCAAAGAAGCGATTCCCTACCTGGTTCCGGACAGCATGCCGATTGAGCAGGCTGCCCTGATCGAGCCTTACGGCTGCTCCTTCCACTGTGTGGACCGTGCGCAGGTTAAGACGACAGACGTAGTCGTGCAGTCCGGTGTGGGTACCCTTGGCCTTGGTATGGTAGGCGCGCTGCGTCAGGCCAACCCCAAATGCCTTGTAGTACTGGATATGAACGACGAGCGTCTGAAGAAGGCAAAAGAGTTCGGCGCGGATGTTGTGATCAACCCGGGCAAAGAAGACGCGGTGGCAAAGATCAAAGAGATGACCGGCGGTTACGGCTGCGATATCTATATCGAGGCCAGCGGACATCCGTCCAGCGTACAGCAGGGCCTTGACTGTATCCGTAAGATGGGCCGTTTTGTGGAGTTCTCCGTATTTGGCTCACCGGTTACCGTAGACTGGAGTATCATTTCCGACAGAAAAGAGCTGGATTTGTTAGGCGTTCATTTGAGCCCGTTCTGCTTTGACACAGTCATCGAGTGGATCGGCAACGGCAAGCTTCCTACCGACGGCGTAGTAACCCACAAGTTCCCGCTGGAAAAATGGGAAGAAGGTTTCCATATTGCCAAGACCGGAGAAAACGGCGCGCTGAAAGTCGTTCTTGTACCGGATATGCAGGCTTGATCAGATCAGGAGGATAAGAGAATATGCAGCGTATATTAAACAACCCGGATAATATTGTGGATGAAATGCTCAAAGGCTTTTTAAAAGCCCACAGCGATATCGTGGAAGCAACCGAGAACCCCCGCGTGGTGAAAGCGAAAAACATTCCGGAAGGAAAAGTAGGCGTGATTACAGGCGGCGGCTCCGGCCACAAGCCTGCGTTTGTAGGATACTGCGGAAAGAATCTGTGCGATGCGGTGGCAGTCGGCGAGATCTGCTCTTCTCCCACAGCGGCGGCTTTCCTGGATGCGGCTAAGGTTGCGGACCAGGGCAAAGGCGTTGCCTGCCTGTACGGGAACTATTCCGGAGATAACATGAACGTAAAGATGGCGGTGAAACAGGCGAAGAAGGCCGGAATTACCGTAAAGACAGTTGTAGCCAACGACGATGTGGCGTCCGCTCCCAAGACCGAGCGTGAAAAACGCCGCGGCGTGGCAGGCGAAGTCCTTATGTGGAAAGTAGGCGGCGCAAAGGCAGCCAAAGGCGGAGATCTGGATGAGGTCATTGCAGCGGCTCAGAAAGCCATCGACAACACCCGCTCCGTTGGCATCGGTTTAAGTCCCTGTACGCTTCCGGCAGTGGGGCATCCGAACTTTGAGATCAAAGACGGAACCATGGAAGTAGGGATCGGCCATCACGGTGAGCCGGGCATCGAAGTATGCGAGCTTGAAAGCGCGGAGAAGATGGCAAAAAGGATGGTGGACGTAGTGGTTCCGGATTATCCTTTTGAAGCCGGTGACGAGGTCGTGGTGCTGGTATCCGGCCTGGGCGCGACGCCTGTTATGGAACTTTATGTGCTGTATGACGAGATCGATAAGCTGCTCACGGAAAAAGGCATCAAAACCCATAAAGCCTATGTGGGGAATTATTTCACGTCCCTGGAAATGATGGGCGCGACTTTGACAATCATGAAGCTGGATGACGAATTAAAAGAACTGATTGACATGCCGGCAGAGAGCATGGGCTTAAAACAGTTCTGATAACCGCTCATAGGAGGTTGAATAGATATGGCTACATTTAAAAACGCGGACGGGAAACCGATTCTGCTGAAAATGGTAAAGGGAATCCAGGATAATAAAGCGTATCTTGGAGAAGTGGACGGCCTGATCGGCGACGGTGATCACGGCATGAATATGAACAAAGGATTCAGCGTCTTTGAAGAGCGTTTTAAAGACGAGACGTTCACTTTCACGGAAGGCCTGGACGAACTGGGTACGATCCTGTTAAATGAGATCGGCGGCTCCATGGGACCGATCTACGGCACGATCCTGATGGATATGGCGGAAGCAGGAGAAGATCTGGAAGAGATCGGCGTTGCGGAGCTGGCAAAAATGCTGGAAGCAGGCCTGGCGGGCCTTTGCGAGATTGTGGACGCAAAAGTCGGCGACAAGACACTGGTAGATACGTTATCTCCTTCTGTTGATGTGCTGAAAGCTGCCGCAGAAGGCGGAAAAGACTTTAAAGCCGCGCTGGAAGAGATGAAAGAAGCGGCTGCCAAAGGCCGTGACTCAACAAAAGACATGGTGGCAAAATTCGGACGTTCCAGCCGTCTGGGAGAGCGTTCCAGAGGCGTTCTGGACGCAGGCGCTACTTCCTGCTGCATCATCCTGACAGCAATGGCGGACGGAATCACAGAACTTTTATAGGCATATATTCCTTCGGACAGAGGCTCCTTGCATCCCTTGAGCCTCTGTCTTTTTGACTTTCTGAAGAAAACAGGGTATACTATAGCAAAATATTATGGAGGACAGTCATGTTTGCGAAACTCAGAAGCCGCCTGACCGGTACACAGTGGATCGCGGTGGGCTTTTTGGTGATCATTCTGTGCGGGACGTTTCTTTTAATGCTGCCTGTCTCAGCCAGGGAAGGGAAAGGGACGGATTTTCTCTCGGCGATGTTTACGGCGGCAAGCGCCACCTGTGTGACGGGGCTGGTGGTGGTGGATACTTATCAGCACTGGAGTCTGTTCGGGCAGTTGGTTATATTGCTTATGATTCAGACAGGCGGGCTTGGATTTGTGACCATCGGCGTGTCAATCTTTCTGATGATGGGGAAAAAGATCGGACTTGCAGACAGAGGACTTTTAAAAGACAGTGTCAATGCCCTGCAGATCGGAGGGATCGTGCGTCTGGCCAGGCTGATTCTGAAGGGAACAATTCTGGCAGAAGGTTTGGGAGCGGTTTTGTTTTCCATACGGTTTATTCCGGAATTTGGCCTTCTGGAGGGGATCTACTACAGTATTTTTCACTCCATATCCGCTTTCTGCAATGCGGGGTTTGACCTTATGGGACGTTTTGAGGCGTATTCGTCTTTAAGCCGCTATGCCCAGGATTACCTGGTCAGTCTGACGGCAGCGGGGCTGGTTCTGTTTGGCGGACTTGGATTTGTGGTCTGGAAAGATATAAGCGTGAACCGCCTGAATATTCATCGGTATTCTCTGCACACAAAGATGGTGCTGACGGCGCTTCTGGTACTGGTGGCGGTGCCGACCGTCCTGTTTTTGTTCCTGGAAAGCGACGGCGTATTGAAAGAACTGGATGGCCCTGGAAAGTGCCTGGCGGCGTTTTTTGCGGCTGTGACTCCCAGAACCGCCGGATTTAATACGACGGACGTGGGAGGGCTTTCAGAGGCGGGGAAGCTTCTGACACTGATTCTTATGCTCATTGGAGGCAATCCCGGTTCCACGGCGGGCGGCGTGAAAACGACTACTATTATGGTGCTTTTACTCTATATTGTATCCATGATCCGGCACACGGACGGCGTGAACGTGTATGGCAGGAGGCTGGAGGATAAACTGATCGAAAAAGCGGCGGTTGTATTCACACTGACCTTGTCCATGGCTGTGGCAGGTTCCTTTCTTATATGCGCGGTGGATCATCTGCCCCTTACAGATGTGTTTTTAGAGACATTTTCAGCAGTGGATACAGTGGGAATGAGTACCGGCATTACCAGGGATTTAAGTACCGTTTCCAGGGTCGTAATCATCCTTCTTATGTACTGCGGCAGGATCGGCAGCCTGTCTTTTGCGCTGACCTTTACAGACAAACGCCGGCAGTCCAGCCTTCGGCAGCCTGTGGAACGGATAAACATCGGATAGAGGAGATCGGATCATATGAAATCATTTTTAGTAATCGGAATGGGCCGTTTCGGCCAGTATCTGTGCAAAGAACTGTCCAAACTGGGAAATGAAATCCTGGCGGTGGACGAAGACGAAGAAAATTTACGTCCGGCGCTGCCTCTGGTTACCAGTGCCAAAATCGGTGACTGCACGAAAGCCGAGGTGCTGGAAGAACTGGGAGTCGGGAATTTTGACATGTGCTTTGTCTGTATCGGCGGAAGCTTCCAGAACAGCCTGGAGATAACCAGCCTTTTAAAAGAGCTGGGGGCGAACTGGGTCATAAGCCGGGCCAGTACGGATGTCCAGGCTAAATTTCTTCTGAGAAACGGCGCGGACGAGGTGGTCTATCCTGAACGGGATATGGCGGAAAAAATTGCCAAAAAATCCAGCGCCAATCATGTGTTTGATTTTGTGGATCTGGGAGATTACGGAATCTATGAAGTACTGCCCATGAAAGAATGGGTGGGAAAGAGCATCAAAGACCTGAATGTCCGTGTGAACTATGGTGTAAGTATCCTGGGCATCCGCGGTCCGGCCGGGGGTATGGTGATGCCGGATGCAGAGTACTGCTTCCATGCGGAGGATCATATGCTGGTTATGGGAAGCGATGCCGACCTGGCGAAATTTTTAAAAAAATTATAAAAAAAGCCCGAAGACAGATACAGCGGGGTGGCCGGGTCTGTCTTCGGGCTTTTTTGCAGGCGCTCAGGTTATCGAGTCTAAAAGTTCCGCCTGTCTGAGCAGGAATCGATAACGCATCTGTACGGCTTTTAATTCATAGATGGAACAGTCAACCAGATCCGGGTCGACTACGTTCTCAAAATTTGAGTAAGCGCAATCCAGCGCGGACTTGGTTTTTCTGATATCTTCTAAAAGCTGCTGCCTGCGCGGATCGGTATTTCCATTGGTTCCCGTTTGTTTCATCTGCCTCTTCCTTCCTGTTCTGGGGAAATTTGTTAATATCAGTATAGTCGGACAATGGTAAAATTATACGAAAACGGGAATATTTTTCAGCAGATTTCATATAGTAAACCATGGGAGGGGCAAAAGAATGGAGAAACAGACGGGAATTCTCATGATCGCAGGCGCCTGCGTGCTTGTGCTTTTTATGGTTACAGTTAAAAATAAGATTGAATTTTTTCTGAACTTTTGCCTGCGCACCGTGATGGGGGGAATCGCCATTTACGGAATCAATCTTCTTTTGGACGCATGGGGCATTTCCTGCATGGTGGGCATTAATCTGTGCAGTCTTTTGACATCCGGAATACTGGGATTTAGCGGGGTTTCTCTCCTTTACGCCATTGCGGCTTTTCGTTTTTTGTAACTATTGACCAAAATTTGTGAACAAATTGTAAACACAGTAGACATTTAAAAGCCCATTGTCTATAATGAAATCGTGATAAGCGCTTATCAGAAAAGTGGCATTCGCCATAGGCTCAACTTGTATTTCTGAGCCAGATTCCATGAAGAAATTGCAGCATAGGAAACATAAGTTTTGTGTTGCTGGAGGTTATTGTGAAAAGCACTAGATTATGGATTGCGGATTCGGACGCATCCTATATGGATGCTTTCAGGCAGTATGTTAATCTAAAGAAAAGTCATCTGTTCCAGGTGAGAACATGTATGGAAGCCGGGCAGCTTAAAAAGGCTCTTTCAGAGGAAGAAGCCGAGATTTTGCTTCTGTCAGCAGAAAGCTACAAAAACTGCAAAGATATGATCCACGAAGAATGTGTGATCTTTCTTTCAGAAGGAAGTCTTCCCAAGGGGCTTAGCTCGTATCCGGCCATATATAAGTATCAGTCCGTGGAGAACATCCTGCGGGAGATCATGTACTACTATTCTGAGCAGGAGACGGATGCGGAATGCTATACAGAGGTACATAGAGACAACAGAGTCATAGGGGTATATTCCCCTTCAGGTGGAATCAGTAAGAATAAGTTTGCCCTTGCATTAGGGCAAATCCTCGCAGAGGACCGGAATGTTTTATATCTTAATCTGGAAGAATGCTCCGGATTTACCGAGATTCTGGGCGGAAGTCATTGGAACTTATCGGATTTGATTTATTACCTTAGACAACAAAAAACACCGTTTCTCTATCGTCTGAACAGTATGGTCCAGAAGATGGGCCGGATGGACTATGTACCCCCCTGCGATTCCTATACGGATCTTAGCCAGATCACGGCGGAAGAGTGGCAGCGTTTGCTGTATCTGATCCGGACCCAGAGTTCATATGATTTTGTTATATTGGACCTTGGCAGCGTGACAGGTCATGAGATTGAACTTCTCCGTCAGTGTGACGGGATCTATGTCCCCACGGGGCAGGACATGCTTTCACAGGGAAAGACCAGCCAGTGGCAGAAATATATCCAGATTTTAGACGGAATGGATATTTTGGAAAAACTGCAGGCGCTTGAGCTGCCGGACTATAAAGAGGAACCCGGCAGCGAAGGGGATCTTTCTATGCTGCCACAGCAGGAGATGGGTGTCTATGTCCGCGGCCTGCTGCAGGAATAGGAGGGGCCATGGAGCAGGTATCAGAGGATTCTGACAGCTTCCAGGAGCTGAAAAATCAGATCCTTGAGCGGGTAGATTTAAGCCGGGAAGTAAGCGACGATGAGATGCAGGAGCTGATCGACCAGGTGGTGCTCGCTTACGGAAAAGAACATCGTCTGTCGCTGAACGAAAAATGCCGACTGAAAAAAGAACTTTTTCACGCTCTGCGTAAGATGGATGTGCTTCAGGAGCTTTTAGACGAACCAGGTGTGACCGAAATTATGGTGAACGGTATGGACGGTATCTTTCTTGAGAAGGATGGAGTATTGAAACGCTGGGAGAAAAATTTTCATTCCAGGGAACGGATTCTGGATATCATTCAGCAGATGATAGGAGCCTGTAACCGGGTGGTGAATGAATCCCAGCCGATTGTGGACGCAAGACTGGAGAGCGGAGACAGGGTACATGTGGTGCTGCCTCCTGTCGCAGTCAATGGGCCGATTATCACAATACGAAGATTTCCTGAAAAGCCCATAACCATGGAGCGGCTGTTGGAACTGGAAAGCCTTTCAAAAGAAGAGGCGCTTTTTCTAAGGGACGCGGTGCGTTCAGGATATTCCATTCTGGTGGCGGGAGGGACAGGCTCGGGAAAGACGACTTTTTTAAATGCGCTTTCGGAATATATTCCGTCGGACGAGCGGGTAGTGGTCATTGAGGACACGGCAGAGCTTCAGATTCAGAATGTACAGAATCTGGTGCGTCTGGAAACCCGCGCGGCCGGTGTGGAAGATTGTCGGGAGATCACGATCAGGGATCTGATCCGTGCTTCCCTTCGTATGCGGCCAAGCCGTATTATCGTAGGAGAAGTAAGGGGTGCCGAAACCTTTGAACTTCTGACCTGTTTAAATACCGGCCACGACGGAAGTTTCAGCACTTGCCATGCCAACAGTACCCAGGATACGATCGGCCGCCTGGAGACCATGGTCCTTATGGGGATGGAATTGCCTTTACAGGCCATACGGAGGCAAATTGCCTCCGGTATTGACCTGATTGTTTATCTGGGAAGGCTGCGGGATCGAAGCCGCAGACTTTTAGAAATCACGGAAGTGACCGGTATGGAAGAGGATCAGGTGGCATTAAACCCTCTGTTTCTCTTCCGGGAAACCGGGGAAGTATCCGGCAGGATCTGCGGGATTCAGGAAAAAACAGGAGAGATGAAAAACATTGGAAAATTTCAGCGTGCTGGAATTCCGGCAGGATAAAAGGGAGATCCTGACGGATTTTTTGCAGGGCATCTTTGTGGTGCTGGCTTTTTCGTGGCTGTTCTATGACTCTTTTTATGCGGTTCCGCTTTTATCTCCATTTATATTATTTTGGCATAAAGAACGTGCCGCTGCCAGAAAACAGAAGAAAAAAGATTTGTTTTTGAAGATGTTCAGGGAATGGATTCTTCTTTTGGCTTCTTCTCTGGCAGCCGGTTATTCTGTGGAGAACGCACTGGGGCAGTCTTACAGGGAACTTAAGCTGATGTTTCCCAAAGGAGGCATTATGCTAAAGGAGCTAAAAGATATGCTGGCTAAATCGGAGAATAATCTCAGTCCTGAGGCACTTTTTACAGAGCTGGCAAAGAAACATCCTTTTGATGAGGTAAAAAGTTTTGTGGAAGTATTCTGTACGGCGCGGGCCAGCGGGGGAAGTTTAAACGGAGTGATACGAAACACGGCTTCCAGGATGGCGGAGATTATGGATACAAGACGGGAGATAGAGACTTTGCTCGCTTCCAAACTGTATGAACAGAAAATTATGACCGTGATGCCGGCGGCGGTTCTGTTGTATGTAAGAATCGGTTCGGGGGATTTCCTGAATGGGCTTTATCATAATACCGTCGGAGCTGTCGTGGCAACCGTATGTCTTCTCATATATCTGGCGGCGTATCTGTTAGCAAAAAGGATGGTGCGATTTGAGATTTAGAACCAGATTATATCTGACAGCGGCAGTGGGGGGGATACTAAGCCTGATCTGTTTTCTGTCAGACATGGGAGACGGAGCGTCTGTACAAAATCTTACCAGGCCTTTGGCAGGGACAGGCACTCTGGAACAGGAAGTAAGGGTAGAGATAAAGGGTGAGGATTATCCTTTTACAGTAAAGCTTTTAGAGCAGCCCTGTGAAGAAGAAGAGATTCAGTCTGTTTTGAACAAAGCAGAAGAAGGAATGGAACATTTATTTCTCAACGGGAACAAGGATCTGGCGCATATTGAGAAAAATGTACGTATGCCCTCTGTGTATCCAGATACGCAGGTAGCGATTCAGTGGTATTTAAGTCCGTGGGAGTATATAGATCCGGACGGAACCGTGAAGAATGTACAGCTTACAGAGGCGGTAACTGTAAAAGTGCAGGCGTCTTTATCCTTTCAGGGGGTGGAGCGCCTGTGGGAAAGGGAGGTAATGGTATGCCCGCCGGAAGAACTGGATGAAGAGCAGGTACTTCAGGCGCTGGCATATGAGATTGAAAAAGTCCAGGAAGAGCCCAAAGAAGAGCTGAAGCTTCCGGATACCATAAGAGGGGCGTCTGTAACCTGGCGTCTTAAGGCAGACGATCGCTGGATCTGGATGCTGGGGTTGACGGCAGTTGTACTCGTGGCAATGGTAACAGGGCAGAAACAGGAAGAACAGACCAAAAAAGAAGAGAGAGAACAAAGTCTGAAGATGGATTACCCGGAGATCGTCAGCCGCTTAAGTCTTTACATGGGCGCCGGTATCAGTACAAGAAAAGCCTGGGAACGGATCGTGGCAAACTATGAAGATACGACAGTGGCAGGACGAAGCCGACCGGCGTATGAGGAGATGCGCGTTACATTATATGAAATGCAAACCGGTGTGTCAGAGGCTTTGGCCTATGAGAGATTTGGCAGCAGATGCCATATACCGGTTTATTTAAAACTCGGTACGCTGCTGGGACAGAATCTTCGTAAAGGGACAAAAAATCTGTCGGACCTTCTTCTGGAAGAAGCCAGAGAGGCTTTTGAGGACCGTAAAGCCATGGCAAAAAAGACAGGGGAGGAATGTGAAAGCAAACTTCTTCTGCCTATGGCGATGATGCTTCTTACGGTACTGATTCTGATTATGTATCCGGCAGTAACATCTTTTCAAATGTAATAATTATAACAAGGAGTATAGCTTAATGAGTATAAGAGATTTTTTAGAGGATTTTAGAGGCGACGAGAGCGGAATGGCGGTAGTGGAGGTTATTCTGATTATCGCAGTGCTGATCGGGCTTGTCATAATTTTTAAAACAAAGATCACAGGGGTTGTAAATGATATTTTTCAGAAAATCGTATCCCAGACCAACAGTATCTAAGAAGGGAAAGGGGCAGGTCACTGTCTGGCTGTCACTTATGTTTCTGGTATTTTTAAGTCTGTATCTGGTCTGCTTACAGTCTGTGCAGAAACAGCAGAGAAGACAGCAGGCGGAACAGGCGTCCCAGGCAGGGCTTTTTTCCCTTTTTTCCGAATACGAACCGCATCTTCTGGAGCAATATGACCTGTTTTATCTGGACACATCTTTTGGAAGCGGCAGGGAGCAGGTAGACGAACTGTGCAGCCATTTGTGGAAGTTTATTGACCAGAACATTACAGGCGTATCCGGCAGACCTTTATATGGCCTTAAACTGGAAGGCGTAGATATAGACGGCCTGGTGCGCGCCACGGATGATGCGGGGGCCGTGTTTGCCAGACAGGCGATTCGGGTCATGAAAGAAAAGACGGGCGCTTCTCTGGCGGAAGACTGGGTATTGCAGGGAATCTTTGAAAAAAACGCACAGAACGATTCGGAAAAGTTTTTGCAGGATCAAAAAGCTTATGAAGGCTCCGTGAAAAATTATGAGGGTGAAGAAGACGGAGTGGAAGCGGAAGCTTTTGAATGGGACGGGCTTTCAAACAGCTTTACTTTGTCGAAAGCCATTCCCGGAGGTTTTAATGTATCTTCTAAAGCGGTGGATCTAAGCCGGGCGCCTTCTCACAGAGCATTGTCTGAAGGCGTGGGGCAGTCAGACGGCACGGAAGGACAACTTCTTCAAAAACAGTGGCTTGTCAGTTATCTGTGTGCTTACCTGGACAATGCAGAAGAAATACTGCCGGGAAAGAAGCAAAATAAATATTTGGACTATCAGCTGGAATATGTGATTGCAGGAAAAAGATCTGACAGGGAGAACCTGGATAAAGTAATCAGGGATCTTCTGCTGATGCGGGAAGGAGCAAACTATATTTTTTTGCTTTCCCATTCGGAATTAAACGGTCAGGCGGAGACTTTGGCAAAACTTCTGGCAGGGATTACGGGGAATCCGGCTTTGATTGAAGGCCTCAAGCATCTGATTTTGCTTGGCTGGGCTTACGGGGAGAGTCTGGTGGAAGTGCGGCAGCTTTTGGGCGGCTATGAGCTGTCAGTCATAAAGAAAAGGGAGGACTGGCAGGTACCTTTAATGAAACTTTTATTTGTGTTAGGTCATCCCGGGCAATATGACACGCAAAAGAATATGCAAAAAGGGATCGGATATGAAACCTGTCTTCGGATCTTTTTAATGCTGCAGCCGGTGCGGACTTTATCTATGAGAGCGTTGGATGTGATAGAAGGAGAAATAAGGCAGACAGAAGGGTGCAGTCATATTCATCTGGATCATTGTGTAGAACGTATCAGTGCGCGGATCTGGATGCCTGAAATTTACCTGGAGAGGAGTTACGGATATGAGTAAGAATAAAAGGGGGCATAGAAGGATGTCCTTCTGCTGCCGGGAAAAAATAAAGAAAAGACTCCAGATACCCCGCGGCGCAAAAGGCGGAAGGACTTCCTTTTGTGCCCTTTGTAAAGGAAGTATAACGCTGGAAGCTTCTCTGGCTCTGCCCTTTCTCCTGTGTGCTGTCGCTTCGCTTCTATGGCTTTTTTCTTTCACTGCTATACAGGCGAAGGGAAACAGAAGCCTTATGGAGAAAGCACAGCTATTGGCGGTCACAGTCGCTTCGGATACGACGGATCCGTATGTGCGCCTTTATGGGAGTGATCATGCTGCTTTTTCCTTTATGGGTAACTCTTTTGGCGGAGAAAGACCTGTCAGAAAAGCGGTAGTCCGTGCCTGGGTCGGTTATACGGGGGAATCTTTCCGCACCGGGCCGTTGGACGAAATTGTTTTTATTACGCCGGAAGGCGCAGTCTATCATAGAAACAGGGACTGTACTTATCTAAAATTGTCGATTCGGCAGCTCCCTTACAGTTCTCTGGAAGGGGCCAGGAATCAATCCGGTGGGAAATATGCACCCTGTGAATACTGTATTCCAGGAGGGTGGTCGGGCAGTATGGTATATATTACCGATTATGGAAACAGTTATCACAGTATACGAAACTGCCGGGGACTCAAACGTACGGTGATGGCGGTTCCTCTGTCAAAGGTTGGGGGACGCCGCTGCTGTTCCCGGTGCGGTTGAGATGGGGCGGCTCTGGGTGCTGGGACATATGCTCTTTTTATCCGCGGAAGATATTAAGGAGAGGCAGTTGTCCTTGTCTGTGATCCTGGAACTTGGGTGCAGCGGAATACTTCCGGTGCTGTATAAAGGGTATACGCCTCAATGGGGACCGGGACTTCTGGTTCTGGCAGCGGGATTTATAAGCCGGGAGCAGATCGGCTATGGAGACGGATGGCTTTTGCTGGCGCTTGGAATGTGGATGCCTCTTTTGGATCTTTTGTATATGCTGTTTTTGGGTATAGGGCTTGGGGTGCTCTATGGATTTTGTTTTCGTCAGAAAGAGCTTCCCCTGGTTCCGTTTCTGACAGCGGCTTATGTAATTGGAGAATGGATATGAAGAAAAAAGGAAGATTTGTGCTGGAAGCTTCTCTGCTGGTTCCGGGTTTTTGCCTGCTGTTTGTCTGTCTGGTTTTCTTTACTTTATATGTCCATGATTATACGGTATGTTTTCATATGATGCTTCAGACAGGGATCAAGGGGATCTATCCTGTCAGCCGGACAGACAATCAGACAGAAGAAGAGGTAAAAAAGGACCTGACACAGAAATTGTCCGGATATCTTTTATGGCTTCAAGAGGAGGAGATTACAGTGCGGGCAGATCCGGTAAGCCTGACAGTGAGTCTGTCCGGCAAAGGAAAAGCATTTCCGGCAGAACAGATCAATATACAGCAGAAACTGTACAGGATAAAACCATGTGAAATAATACGCAGGAGCGGATGGCTTAAGGACAGAGGAGAGGAAAGCGATGGAGATACATTATAAGAGAGACTTAAACAGCAACTATATGATCCTGACCGATGAACAGCCGAAAGAGGAGACGTATGAAGTCAGGATGATTACAGAGAACCGTATCTATGGATTTTTACCCTGTGTCAGTCAGAAACACGAGACGTCGACAGAGTATTATTATGAGATCACCGGGCATCAGAGCATGGAGCTTTTGTATGAACGCAGGAAATTAAAGTGCAGTCAGCTGAAAGAATTTTTAAAGGAACTTTTACGGATTTTAGAGGCGGCACAGGAATATCTTTTAGATCCGGGACATCTGATTCTGAAGCCGGAATCTATTTATCTGCGCACAAAGTCTGAAAAACTGTATCTGTGCTACTATCCGGGTTATGAAAAATCTATACGGGATTCTTTTTTGGAGCTGGCGGAATATCTTCTGGGTAAACTGGACAAAAGTGATACGGCCGGGATCGAGTTCGGATATGAGTTGTATCAAAGCGCGATGGAACCCAATTTCAGCCTGACAGAGATACTGCAAAAACATGCAAAACCCGAACCGAGGCCGGAAGTCCCCTGTCCGCCTCCGCTGCCTTCTGTATCCGTGCAGGAGGAAGTTCTTCAAAAGACAGGCAGTTGGAGAAATTTCTTTAAAAAGAAACCGGTCAGAAATCAGCTGGAAAATTATGTGACGGAAGCCGAAATGACCGGGCAGGGTTCTGCGCTGTTTATCCGGGAGGAGGCGGAACCGGTACCTGTATTGGAGACGGCCTGTCTCCAAAAGCCCGTAAGAGACTGCCTGTTCCTTAAATGCCTGGACGGAGAATATCCGGATATACAGGTGCAGGTCAATGACGGTAACTTTCTGATCGGCAAGATGCGGGAAAGCGTAGACGGATGTATCCCTGCGCCTACGGTCAGTCGGATTCACGCCCGCATTTACTTTGACGATACGGCTTATTTTCTGGAGGATCTTAATTCCACCAACGGAACCTGGGCGGATCAGGTGCAGTTGAATCCTTATGAACTGTTTCCCTTACAAAACGGAATGCATATTACCTTTGCCAGTGTGGAATATGAAGTTTTGCTGTGATGTAAAAGGTTGCATTACGCTTCCAAAACGGCTATACTGTTATCAAAAATGGCAGAATGGGAGCATTTATATGATATTTGACAGCCATGCGCACTACGACGATCAGGCGTTTGACGGTGACAGAGAAAAAGTACTGACATCTTTAAGAGAACATAATGTGGGAACGGTGGTGAATGTAGGCGCCAGCCTTAAAAGCACGGAAAATACAGTCAGACTTACAAAAAAATATTCTTTTATCTACGGCGCGGCAGGTGTCCATCCGGATGAAGTGGGGGAATTGACCGAAGAGCGTTTTGCGTGGCTGAAAGAGCAGTGCCGGCAGGAGAAGATCGTGGCCGTGGGAGAGACCGGGCTTGACTACTATTGGGACAGGGAGGACCATGAAGTTCAGAAACAGTGGTTTGTTCGACAGCTGCGGCTTGCAAAGGAATTAAAAAAACCGGTGATTGTCCACAGCCGTGAGGCGGCGGCGGACACCATGGAAATCTTAAAACAGGAACACGATACAGAGAGTCTCGCGGTGATCCACTGTTATTCTTATTCTTCCGAGATGGCGCGGGAGTACCTGAAGATGGGATACTATCTGGGAATTGGCGGGGTCATAACCTTTAAAAACGCAAGAAAATTAAAAGAAACCGTACAGGAAGCACCTCTGGAGCGGCTTTTGCTGGAGACGGACTGCCCTTATCTTGCACCGGAACCTTTTCGCGGAAAGCGTAACGATTCACGGTATTTGTCGTATGTGGCAGAGGAAGTGGCCGGGCTAAAAGGAGTGACAGCAGAGGAAGTGATCCGCATAACAGAAGAAAACGCCCGGGCGTTTTACGGGATCTCCAGGGGGAACAAAGGATGAATCAAGGAAAAAGACCTGTGCCAGATTTGGGAATTCCTCAAAATACGATTGAAATTCTGAATAAATATAAATTTGTTTTTCAGAAAAAGTTCGGGCAGAATTTCCTTATTGACCCGCATGTACTGGATAAGATTATTAAGGCAGCAGATATCTCTGAGGAAGATTTTGTGTTGGAAATCGGTCCCGGGATCGGTACGATGACCCAATATCTGGCTGCGTCCGCCAGGCAGGTGGCAGCAATTGAGATTGATCATGCGTTAATTCCGATTCTTCAGGACACACTAAAAGAGTATGGCAATGTGAAAATTATCCAGGGTGACGTCTTAAAGACAGATCTAAGGCAGATTGCCTGTGATATGAATGGGGGCGAACCTGTGAAAGTCGTGGCGAACCTGCCTTATTATATTACAACACCGATTCTGATGGGAATTTTTGAGTCGCATGTACCGGTGAAAAGCATTACGGTCATGGTACAAAAAGAGGTGGCCGACCGGATGCAGGCAGGACCGGGCACAAAGGATTACGGCGCGCTGTCTCTGGCCGTTCAGTATTACGCGAAGCCTTATGTGGCGGCGAATGTGCCTCCTAACTGCTTTATGCCAAGGCCTCAGGTGGAATCATCTGTGGTCAATCTGTCCGTCTATAAAGAACCGCCGGTACAGGTAAAAGATGAACGGCTTTTATTTGCGGTGATCAGGGCTTCTTTTAATCAGAGAAGAAAAACCCTTCAAAACGGTTTGAACCACGCGCCGGGACTTGGCATTTCCAAGGAATTGACCGTAGGAATTCTGGAAGATATGGGGCTTTTAGCGTCTGTCAGGGGGGAGGCGCTGACTCTTTCTCAGTTCGCGGAACTTTCCAACCGACTTTCAGACGCGCTTGCATAACCTTTCAAGGACGGGCATAGAATATGGCCAAGGGATGAGTACAAGGAGAGGCTTATGCAGGATTACAGGCGCCAGATTGCCTATTTGTACGCGTATGAATACGGAAGGCAGACGAGAAACGCAGGATTTGTAAAAATGGAGACAAGAGGAGAAAACTGCCGACTGGGAATCCATTTAAAAAGCTTCTGCCGTCAGGGAGAGACACCCGGAAAGGCATATATTTTTTTCGGGCGGCGGGGCTATATGGTCGGGATTTGTCTGGGAGAATTAAAAGTACAGGGCGGGATCCTAAAGTGGCAGGGAACTGTGGATTCAGGCAATATACAGGGGAAAGGAATCCGTATATCCGATACCGGAGGCGTCTGGGTCAGCCGATCGAAAAACCGGAATTACGTAGCCAGATGGGATGATGGCCCGGTGGATGTAAGCCATCTGATTCCCTATCCGTCAGGAGGGATAAAGTGCATAGGCTGCCCGCGGCTGGGCGATTGCGAGAGGAGCGTTATATAAAAAAATGGATCTGACAGAAGATGAAAAATATATGAAAGAAGCCATTCGACAGGCGAACAAAGCCTGGAAGCTTGGGGAAGTGCCGATCGGGTGTGTAATCGTTAAAGACGGGCGAATCATTGCCAGAGGGTACAACCGCAGAAATACAGATAAGAACACGCTGGCTCATGCGGAGCTTCTGGCGATCAGGAAAGCCAGCCGTGTACTGGGAGACTGGCGACTGGAGGAATGCACGATGTATATTACGCTGGAGCCCTGCCAGATGTGTGCCGGAGCCATTGTGCAGGCAAGAATTACCCGGGTGGTCATAGGAAGCCGTAATCCAAAAGCAGGGTGCGCCGGGTCTGTCTTAAATCTTCTGAACGTACCTCAATTTAATCATCAGGTCGAATTGACAGAAGGCGTTTTGGAGGAAGCGTGTTCCGTCATGTTGAAAGATTTTTTCCGGGAGCTTCGCGGGAGAAAGTCTCAGGAACTTGACAAAGAATAAAAAAAGAGCTATACTGGACAAACATTCGTATTTGTCATAAGATTTCCGTGCAGCTGGGGAAGTGGCGGCGCCCTGTACCTACAATCCGCCATAGTAGGAGTGATATCCTGCCTCGGGCCGGCCGGTCGGAAGCTGCCCTGCATAAGTGGCGTTGATGTTTGGGTCCTGCGCAACAGGAACCCGTGAACCGTGTCAGGTTGGGAACAAAGCAGCACTAAGCGGGACCTTCTGTGTGCCGCAGGGGTGCCTGGGCTGAGTTAACTGTGCAGGTAACGTTTCGGTCCATGGCTCAAAGCAGGATGCACGGATTTAAAAATAAAAGATTAAAAGACGGCATGAGGCTTATACTATAAAAAGCTTCATGCTTTTTTATGATCTGTGCGGCCGGAAAAGCCTCAGGCACTTGTGGAAAATGATGGATTGGTTTATAATATTCACGAGTACACAGGCCGCAGGATAAGCGGACTAAATAAATAAAAAGGAGAAGATGCGATGAAACGTGTTGGTTTTTTGACAAGCGGCGGCGACTGCCAGGCCCTGAACGCGACCATGAGAGGCGTGGCTAAGAGCCTTTATAACAAACTGGGAAGCGATGTGGAGATCTTTGGGTTTGAAGAAGGTTACAGAGGTCTTATTTATAATCAGTATCGGCATATGACAGCCAGAGACTTTGGAGGTATCCTTACCAAAGGCGGCACGATCCTCGGAAGTTCCAGACAGTCTTTTAAAAATATGAGGACTCCTGATGAAAACGGGTTGGACAAAGTAGCGGCTATGAAGGAAAATTACCGGAAGCTGAATCTGGACTGCCTGGTGATCCTGGGCGGAAACGGAACAGAAAAAAGCGCCAATCTTCTAAGAGAAGAGGGGCTTAATATCATCCATCTTCCCAAGACCATAGATAATGATATCTGGGGTACGGACATGACGTTCGGTTTTCAGAGCGCGGCGGATATCGCCACGGACTGTATCGACTGTATTCATACGACAGCGGCTTCCCATGGACGGGTATTTATTGTGGAAGTAATGGGACATAAAGTAGGATGGCTTACTCTTCATGCCGGTATCGGCGGCGGCGCTGACATTGTGCTGATCCCCGAGATTCCATATGATATTAATAAAGTATGCGATGCCATCGAAAAACGGACAAAGGCCAAGAAAGGATTTACAATCCTTGCTGTGGCGGAAGGTGCGATATCCAAAGAGGACGCGGCACTGTCTAAAAAAGAATACAAAGCGAAGATGGCCAATTATCCCTATCCGTCCGTATCCTATGAGCTGGCGGAGCTGATCCAGAAAAGGACCGGGGCAGATGTACGGGTGACTGTTCCGGGGCATACACAAAGAGGCGGATCACCGAAACCTTATGACCGTGTACTTTCCACCCGCTTAGGGGCAAGGGCGGCAAAACTGATCATGGATGACGATTATGGATACATGGTGGCAATCGTAAACGGCGAGACCTGCAAAGTGCCTTTGGGCGAAGTGGCAGGCAAGCTTAAGATGGTAGATCCGAATTCAGGCATTATTGAAGAGGCTAAACTGGTTGGAATCAGTTTTGGCGACTGATCAGGAGTGAAAAGACATGTCTTATACAGCGCTGTACCGGAAGTTCCGGCCGACGGAATTTTCAGACGTAAAAGGCCAGGATCATATCGTTACGACCTTGAAAAATCAGATCAGGGCTGACCGTATCGGGCATGCCTATCTTTTTTGCGGGACCAGAGGCACCGGAAAGACCACAATCGCCAAGATATTTGCCAGGGCTGTCAACTGTCAGGAGCCAAAAGACGGCAGTCCCTGCGGCGTGTGCGCGTGCTGCCGGGCAATCGCCTCAGGTGCGTCCATGAATGTGATCGAGATTGACGCGGCGTCCAATAACGGGGTGGACAATATCCGTGAGATCCGGGATGAAGTGGCTTATTCTCCCACGGAAGGCAAGTATAAGGTCTATATCATTGATGAGGTTCATATGTTGTCCGGAGGCGCCTTTAACGCGCTTTTAAAAACGCTGGAAGAGCCGCCTTCTTATGTGATCTTTATCCTGGCCACTACAGAGGTTCACAGGATACCTGTTACGATTCTTTCCAGATGCCAGCGGTATGATTTCCGCAGGATCACGGTGGAAACCATTACTTTCCGCCTTAAGGAACTGATGGAAGAAGAGCAGGTGGAGGTAGAAGAGAGGGCGCTTTCCTATATAGCCAAAGCGGCGGATGGTTCTATGAGAGACGCTCTGAGCCTCCTGGACCAGTGTATTGCTTTTTATCTGGGAGAGACACTCACTTATGAACATGTACTTGAAGTGATCGGAGCTGTGGATCTGGATGTGTTTGGCAGCTTTTTCAGAAAGATTTGCGCGCAGGACCTTTCTTCGGTGATCAGGGAGCTGGAAAATATTGTCTTACAGGGGAAGGAGCTTTCCCAGTTTATTCTGGATTTTATCTGGTATCTGAGGAACCTTCTTATGCTGAAAAGCGGCCCCGGGATGGAAGATGAGATTGATGTGTCTGCCGAGCGCCTGGCACAGATGAAAGAGGACGGTAATCTTGCGGATATGGATACACTGATGCGCTATATTCGTATCTTTTCAGAATTATCCGGTCAGCTTCGCTATGCGACCCAAAAACGGGTTCTGGTGGAAATTGCCCTGATCAAACTTTGCAGGCCATCCATGGAGCAAAATTACGATTCCATCCTTCAAAGGCTGGCGCAGCTAGAGCAGAAGCTGGAGCAGGGCGTCGTGGTATCTGCCGTTCCTTCCGGAAGCAATACGGCAGCGATTCCTCTTTCTGCCGAAGCGCCGAAAGAAAAGATTGTTCCCGAGGCTTTGCCCAAAGATGTACAGACATTGATTGAGCGGTTTCAGGAGGTCCGCAAGAAGACCGGCGGATGGGCGCAGAATGTGTTAAAGGGTGCGCAGCTGCGGGAGCTGCCGGGGCATACAGGCGTACAGATTGTCCTGAATAAAAATCATCCGGTGGATGAAGAAGCGTTGGCGGAGGAGCTGGAGCAGGTGATCGAGAAGGAACTGCATGTCAGAATGGCAGTACAGATCTGCACGCCTGCCACGGATACCAGGGCTGAGGAGGCGTCCATCGACCTGTCCGGTATGATTCATATGGACATTGATATAGAGTAGAAGAAAAACGGAGGATTTTGATATGGCAAAAAGAGGCGGATTTCCGGGGGGCATGCCGGGGAACATGAACAATCTGATGAAGCAGGCCCAGAGGATGCAGCGTCAGATGGAAGAAAGCCAGAAAGAGCTGGAAAGTAAAGAATTTACAGCCGCAGCCGGGGGCGGCGCCGTGGAAGTGACTGTAACCGGCAAAAAAGAAGTGACAAAAGTAAAGCTTGACCCGGAGGCAGTGGACCCGGACGATGTGGAAATGCTGGAAGACGTGATTATGGCGGCTGTCAATGAAGCGCTCAGGAAAGCCGACGAAGCCACCGCTGCCAACATGGCCAAACTGACCGGAGGATTTGGCGGAGGTCTGCCGTTCTGATGGAATACTACAGCAATCAGATCAGCCAGCTGGTGGAGCAGCTGGCCTCTTTGCCGGGCATAGGGGTCAAAACGGCCCAGCGTCTGGCATTTTACATTATCGACATGCCCAAAGATCGGGTGGAAAAACTGGCGGATACGATTGTAAAGACGAGAAACGTCATCCGCTATTGCAGTCAATGCCTGACGTTGACAGACCAGGAGCTGTGCCCGATCTGCAGTAATCCCAGGAGAAACCAGAAGGTGATCATGGTAGTGGAAAACCCCAGAGATATGAGCGCATATGAAAAGACCGGCAAGTACGAAGGCGTCTATCATGTGCTCCATGGGGCCATCTCACCTATGCTGGGAATCGGACCAGGAGAGATTCGGCTGAAGGAGCTGATGATCCGTCTGGAAAAGGATGTGGACGAGGTGATCATCGCCACCAATTCCAGCCTGGAGGGCGAGACGACTGCCATGTATATCAGTAAACTGATCAAACCGACCGGTATTAAGGTTACCCGGATCGCCAGCGGCGTGCCTGTGGGCGGCGATCTGGAAAACATAGACGAAGTGACGCTTCTGCGTGCCCTGGAGGGGCGTGTGGAATTATAATAGGAGTAAGTTTAAATGAGTATTACAAAGAAACAATTCGGAGTGACAAAAGACGGTAAAAAAGTATTTTTGTATACCATGGCCAATGAAAACGGCATGGAGGCGTCGGTGACAGATTACGGCGCGATCCTGGTAAATCTTCTGGTTCCGGACAAAGACGGCGCGGTAAAGGACGTGGTGCTGGGATATGATACCCTGGCAGGTTACGAAAAGAACGACTGTTTCTTCGGCGCGACCATCGGCCGCAATGCCAACCGGGTGGAAGGCGCCGCTTTTTCGCTTAACGGTACCGCTTATCATCTGGCCGCCAACGAAAACGGGAATAATCTTCATACGGATTTTTACCATGGTTTTCACAAAGTATTGTGGGACGCCAGGGTTCTGCCGGAAGAAAACGCCGTGCGGTTTTCGTATGTAAGCCCGGACGGTGAGAACGGTTTTCCGGGAAATCTTACGATTTCGGTCACATACAGGCTGCTGACTGACAATGGCCTGGAGATATCCTATGACGGAAGCAGCGATAAAAAGACGGTCATTAATGTGACAAATCACAGCTATTTTAATCTGGGAGGGCATGACGCAGGAAGTATTTGTGACGAAAAAATGACCCTGTTGGCCGACGGTTTTGCCGCTATCCGGCCGGGAGCTATTCCGACCGGTGAAGTCTGCCCTGTAGAAGGGACACCCATGGATTTCAGAAAAGCAAAACGTATCGGCGACGAGATTGACGCAGACTGGGAACAGCTTACCCTGGTTCAGGGATACGACCATAACTGGGCACTGCATACGACGCCGGGGAAAGTGGAGAAAGTCGCGGTCGTAGAAGATGAAAAAGCAGGACGCGTGATGGAAGTCTGGACGGATCTCCCAGGTGTACAGTTCTATGCGGGCAACTGTATTACGCCTCAGACAGGAAAGAACGGCGTGCACTATGATAAACGCTGCGCCCTCTGTCTGGAGACGCAGTATTTTCCCAACAGCGTCAATACGCCCGGTTTTGTACAGCCGGTTTTTGAAGCAGGGCAGAAATATCATACGACGACGATTTACAAATTCAGATAAAAGCATCCTACATAAAAAGAGAGGCGCCGCCTCTCTTTTTTGTATGGTATGTATAAGTAAAAATTATTTCTTCTTTTTCAGCATGGCAAGTACCGACTGAAGCACGATGAAGAAACAAAGCAAGGCTGCGATTGTGATGCGGGTCCACCAGGAAGAAAGGGTTCCCTGGAAGGTAATAAATGCTTCGATGGTAGCTTTAATCAGTACGCCAAAGAGCGTTCCGATTACGTTGCCCACACCGCCTGTCAGAAGCGTTCCGCCGATGACTGCAGAAGCGATGGCATCCATCTCGAATCCTTTCGCCTGTTCCACGAAGCCGCCCAGCGTGTTCAGACAGAACAAAACGCTTCCGATGCCGCATAAAAACCCGTCCAGGACATAGGCTTTCAGTTTTACCTTGCGTACATCCAGGCCCATCATCAGCGCCGACTGTTCATTTCCGCCCACGGCGTAGATGCTGCGTCCGAATTTGGTGTATTTCAGCATGATAAAGGCCACTACAAGAAGGATCAACGCGATTACCACCGTAGGATAGATATACGGATAGATCATGGCTCCTTTCCGGTTTACATAGCCGCCGAAAGGCAGATAGATCTTGATCTTTGCCCATGCCATAAAGGTTTCGTTGGTAATACTGATCATATCTTTGGAGATGATGGCAGTCATACCTCTTGCGAAGAACATTCCGGCCAGCGTGACGATAAAGGGCTGGATATCCATATAGGCGACTAAAAATCCCTGCACCAGGCCGAAGATAATGCCGGTGACAAGTACGATCAGTACGGACGGGACAGCGCCCATGCCGCCTCTTTCCATCATCCAGGCCAGCATCATACAGCCCATGGCCACAAAAGAACCGACGCTGATATCAATGCCTCCGGTGATCATAACCACCGTCATGCCGATGCTGATGACGATCAGTCCGGCGTTGGAGATGAAAAGATTCAAAAAATTCTGTGTCTTTGAGAAGCCCTGGGCGCTGAAAAGAATGCATCCCACAATATACATGACAAAGAACAACACGATTGTGATCAGCAGAAGAAAACTGGTCTGATTTAATCTGCGTTTATTTTTCATTTAAGCCGCCCCCTTTTCTGCCGTATTGCTTTCTTTTTTCTGCACCAGCGATTTTCTCCATCTTGCAAATCCGGAAGACTGAAGCGTGACAATAATAACGACGACGATGGCTTTGTACACCGGAATCTGATCGGAAGAAACATGCATCGCGTAAAGTGTGGTAGTTAAGGCCTGGATCGTATATGCACCGATCACGGAACCGGCTATGGAGAATTTGCCGCCGCCTAAAGAGTTGCCTCCGATGGCTACCGCAAGGATGGCATCCAGCTCCATGTTAAGACCGATATTATTGGCATCCGCCGAGTAGATACGGCTGGAAGCGATGAGGCCTGAAAGTCCGGAACAGATACCGCAGTACGCATAGGTCAGAAAAATGATCAGAACTGCCTTAATACCGGTCAGGCTGGAAGCTTTTTTGTTAATACCTACCGCTTGTATATACATGCCGAGCGCTGTCTTTTTCAGAAGAAGCGCCGTTAAGATGACTACGATGATCGATACAATAAACGGCGCGGGTACAGGAAACCCCGGGAAAGAAGATCCCAGTATCTTATAACTGTCTACACGGACGTAAGTAATCTGACCGTCTGTAATCAACTGCGCAATCCCGCGTCCTGCCGTGAACATGATCAGAGTGGCGACCATGGGCTGGATTTCCAGTTTCGCTACCAGAAGGCCGTTAAAGCATCCGATCAGTGCGCCTACAACCAGTGCCGCGATAAATCCAAGGATGAGAGGGCTTGCGTAACCGGTGGCTGCACGTTCTCCGCCGGTCAGTACATTACAGCAGACAGCGGCGCTGACGGCCATAATCGCCCCCACAGAAATATCGGTTCCTGCGGAAGCGGACACTACCAGAGTCATGCCGACGGCGAGGATTACAAGTTCTGACGCACGGTTGATGATATCGATCAGGAAACCATACAAAACGCCGTCTCTGATTTCGATGGAGAAAAAGTCCGGCCTGGTAAAAAGATTTACTAACAGCACCAGGACGAGGCAGAAGATCGGCAGAAATAACCGTTGTGACGTTATATTTTTCAGACTTTTATTCATGTTACTGTCCTCCTGCTATGGTTGACATGATGGTGGTCTGGTTCATTTCTTCTCCGCTTAATTCCCCTACTTTGGAAGTGTCGCGCATAACAATCATGCGGTCGCAGGTTCTTAACATCTCTTCGATTTCGGAGGAAATGAATACGACGGCCATCCCTTCTTTTGCCAGTTTGACTACAAGTTTCTGGATCTCTGTCTTGGTTCCTACGTCGATTCCCCGGGTAGGTTCGTCGAGGATCAGGAAATCAGGGTTGGTTAAAAGCCATCTTCCGATGATAACTTTCTGCTGGTTGCCGCCGGACAATGACTTGATGGGAGTCTCCCGGCTGGCTGTTTTGATCTGAAGTGTTTCAATATATTTATCCGTGAACTCTTCCTGCTGTTTTTTGCTGAGCAGATGGAAAAGCCCGCGTTTTGCCTGCAATGCTATGATCAGATTCTCTCTGACGGAGAGGTCTGCGATGATTCCCTCGTTCTTTCGGTCTTCCGGAAGATAGGCCATTCCTTCATACATGGAATGAATCGGATGTTTGGCCGATAATTTTTTGCCGTTTACAAAAAGTTCTCCCTCGTCTGGTTTTTCGGCTCCGTAGATCACGCGGACGGTCTCTGAACGTCCGGAACCCAAAAGCCCTGTAAATCCCACGACTTCTCCTTTGTGAATGACAAGGTCGAAAGGCTTGATATATCCTTTCTTTCCCAGTCCCACCGCTTTGATAACGATATCTTCTTCGCTGTAATGTTTTTCGGATGCACCGTCCTGTTTGATGGCGGCAAGGTCGTCAAAATCTTTTCCCATCATTTTGGCTACAAGCTGTACTCTGGGAAGTTCCTGTGTGGTAAACTGGCCGACTAACTGTCCGTTTCTTAAGACGGTGATCTTGTCGCAGACCGCGTATACCTGCTCTAAAAAGTGGGTGACAAAGATAATGCCTACGCCCTCGGACTGGAGCCTTCGCATCAAAGTAAACAGTTTTTCCACTTCACTGTCATCCAGGGAAGAAGTCGGTTCGTCCAGAATCAATACTTTTGCGGACATATCCACGGCTCTTGCGATGGCGATCATCTGCTGGATCGCGATGGAATAGTTGTCAATGGTCTGGGTTACGTCTGCATGGATGTCCAGATCCTGAAGCAGTTCCCCGGCTCTTTTATTCATGGTCTTCCAGTCAATCATGCCGCCTTTTCTTGGCTCTCTGCCAATGAACAGATTTTCCGCCACGGAAAGATTCGGGCAGAGGTTGACTTCCTGATATACGGTGCTGATGCCGTGTTTTTGAGCTTCCTGGGGGTTACGGTTGATGATCGGATGGTCACAGCCCTCGATCATGATCTCCCCTGTCTCAAATTCCTCAACGCCTGTCAGGACCTTGATCAGAGTGGATTTGCCTGCACCGTTTTCTCCCATCAGTGCATGGATCTCGCCTTTTTTCAGGGTGAAATCCACATCCTGCAAAGCTTTTACACCCGGGAATGTTTTGTAGATGTGTCTCATTTCGAGAACAGAATCCTTTTCCATGAAAGCCGTGCCTCCTTTTTGTTCCTTGCTTTGCCGCAGAAAAAAGAGGTACAGAGAGGAGTATTTAGGCCTCCAGCTCTGCACCCCCTGATTCGTCAATCCATGGTTAAACTTTGAGTTGATTCTTCATTATAATGGCATAAATCAGTATGCTCTTTCAGCCAGGATAGACTCAAGATCCATGCTGGTATCGAAATATGCTTCATCTACATACTGGATCTTATCTACGCTCTCACCTGCTTCCAGCTTCTGGATGATCTCAGCTACACG
>DKVI01000002.1:51402-58717 GCA_002491115.1 Lachnospiraceae bacterium UBA7182
AACAGAGTCAAAGCTCACTACGATAATGTCGCCTTCCGGCCCGCATGTCTTGCCTGCCGCTTTGATAGCGTCAATTGCGCCAAATGCTTCGTTGTCGTTCTCACAGATTACTACGTCGATGTCGTCGTAGCTCTTTAAGAAGGACTCCATAACTTCCTGGCCCTTTGCCTGTGTAAACTCACCGGACTGCATGTCAAGCATCTTCCAGTTGGAGATGCTCAGCCAGCTTGTTTGCCATACCTTCTGTACGTCCGACCTGTGCGGAAGCGCCGATGGTACCCTGGATCGTTACCATGTTGATCTCTTCTTCGCCGCGACCCTGATCTTCCAGGTATTTTGCAAGCCATTCGCCGCAGGTTTCGCCTTCTTTCACGAAGTTGCCGCCTACCCATGCTTCATAAAGCGTGTCGTCGGATACGTCCATCATACGGTCGGAAAGGATAACCGGAATGCCGGCCTCTTTTGCTTCTTCCAGAACGGTTTCCCAACCGGTCTCAACAACGGGTGCTACTACGATGTAATCTACTTCCTGCTGGATGAAAGAACGGATTGCCTTGATCTGGTTCTCCTGTTTCTGCTGCGCGTCGTCAAAGATCAGTTTATATCCGTTTTCTTCGGTAAAGGTAGATTTGAAAGATTCTGTGTTTGCTGTTCTCCAGTCGGACTCAGCACCTACCTGCGCATAACCTACTGTGATCAGGTCTCCGGAAGCTGCGTCCGCTGCCGGTGCTTCATCTGCCGGCGCCTCATCTGCCGGTGCTTCATCTGTTGTGTCGCCTGCCTCATCGGCTGCGGGTTCTGCAGGAGCATCTGTGCTGGCTGCGCCGCCGCCGCACGCTACGGTTGACATTGCCATTGCTGCGATCAGCAATGCGGATAATACTTTTCTTTTCATACTTTTTCCTCCTTTTAATTCTGCGTTCACCCCATGGGGGTGATTGAAGTATGTTTACATGTTGTATTGTAAAGAATCATAAGAGAAATTTCCATGGGATATTTTTAGAAAAAAGTTCAAATTTTCCCACAAAAAAAACCGGACTAACAGGAAATACACTGTTTTTCCGGTAAAAATATAATTTTTTTTAAAAGTTTTATGTTTTTTTATGACCGTTTTTCTCAGATAATCCCAAGCAGATACGGACACAAGTGCCGACTCCTTTTTCGGAAGTAATGGTAAGATCCGACTGGCTTCCATAGTACATCCGGATTCTTTGGACTACATTGTAAAGGCCGAAGCTGCCCTTCTGCGTATCTGACGGACGTTCAGGACTTTTCAGCTTTTTGGTGAGCGCTGCTAATGTGACCTGATCCATTCCGATTCCGTTATCTTCCACTTCAAAGAAGATCGTTTCTCCGTTTCTGTAGCCGCGGATACTGATCTTTCCTCCGCCCCGTTTATTCTTGATTCCGTGGTACAGAGCGTTTTCTACCACCGGCTGTAAAGTCATTTTTAAGATTACATATTCTTTGATGTCGTCATTAATTTCAATACTGTATTCCAGAATATCTTCATAACGAATTTTCTGTATTTTTAAATAACTTCGGATATGGCCTTCTTCTTCTGCGACCGTGATAAAGTCTTTTCCGCCGGAAAGTACCGTACGGAAAAAGTCACTTAGGTTGGTAGTCATTTCCACCACCTGTTTATTGTTTCCGCCTTCTGCCATCCAGACGATGGAATCCAGGGTATTGTACAGAAAATGAGGGCTGATCTGAGCCTGGAGGAGCTTTAACTCTGCTTCACGCAGGTTTTTCTGTTCCAGCCGGGTTTTTTCCATCAGGTCTTCAATTTCATCACTCATTTTGTTAAAAGTTCTTGCAAGTACGTTTATTTCTTCCAGCTGATACATACTGGCTCTGGCGGTCAGATCCCCCTGTCCTAATGCTTCTGCGGTTTTTCTCAGAGAATTAATGGGTCTGGTCACGGAATCTGTGATGGCGGCGGACAGGATAAAGCCAAGAGACAGCACGCCCAGGAGAAGTACAATGAATATGCCGACCGTCTGCCGGGTCTGTTCATCCATTTGCTTTTGCAGTTTTTCCATATGGATCATTTCATAATGCGTGTATTGTGTAATATAGTCCTGTATCATGGAACACAGGCCTTTGATATCGTTTTCCCATATGGAAACGTTCTCACTGTAGGTTCCCGGAACGGCAGAATTATCAATCATCCGGTTGACGGCCTTTTCCAGGCTGTCCAGACAGGATAAGATTCCCCGGATCTTAATTTCGCTGTCCGAATCGGGGACCCGTTCGATGGAGGTGCCGAAGGCATATCTGGCGGAGTTGATCATGTTGATCGGATTTTTTAATACGGTAGCGTACTGGGTCGAACCTTCTGTAATATCGCCATCTTTGAATTTGGAAGCGTCAATCAGTCCGATCATAACCCGGTACATGGAATATTCCATGTCCTCTTTGAATTTGATATTATATTCGTTGGCTATTTTCAGGTTGGACATGATTTCGTTATAGGAATTTGAATAATCCTGAATCATTTTCAGGATTTCCAGGATCATCCCGGTCAAAGGGATGGCGATTACAAACAAAAGCAGGGACAGACGCATTTTCAGCGTAAGCCGGCGGGGACGTTTTTTCTCTTTATCACAGTCTTCTTTTTTCACTTCTTTATATTCTCCTGGCTTTCCCTGGCCCGAAACTCCGTAGGCGACTGTCCGGTGATCTTTTTAAACGTGGCGCTGAAATAATGCGGATCATTGTATCCGACCCGTTCTCCGATCTCTGAAGTACGCAGATGGGTGCATGTAAGAAGTTCGCAGGCCTGTTCGATCCGTATTTTTGTCAGATATTCCACGAAAGACTGTCCGGTTCCCTGTTTGAAAATAGAACTGAAGTAACTGGGGCTTACACCTATGTATCCTGCGATCATATTCAGAGAAAATTCGCTGTTGCCGTAATTCTCTTCAATATAATCCTTGGCTTCCCGAATCAGAAGGCTGTAACGGTCACCGGAATTTTTATCCCGGATTGTCAGCGCAAAAGTAAAAAGTTCCTTTAAATAATCCATGGTGCTTTCGATTCGGTCGATTGCTTTTGTAATCCTTTTAAGATCCATCAGTTCAGGCGGAATGTCCTCGGGGGCCGGTTTCAGCGTTTTGATAAATTCCTGGACGCAGTAGAAGATATCCATGGTCATGTACTGGCGTAAAAGCAGGGACATATAGTTGCCTTCTCCTACTGCCTCAAAATATTCATCGATGAAGCGGCCGCATTCGTCGGTTTTCCCCGTCTTTAAGAAATTTTCGATCAGACGGCGGTCCACGCCGCTGTAATCTGTCTTGTCCGGAAATTCCATATACTCTTCATATTTTACAAAATATCGTTCTAAAAGCCGGGAATGTTCCAGCTCATCCTGGATCTGGTCCGCAACTTTTTTTAAAGCTTCGATCAGGCCCGATGAAGTGACCGGCTTTAAGAGGTAATCGCTGATGCCGATCTTGATGGCTTCTTTGGCATAGTCAAACTCCGTATAACCGCTTAAAATGATAATCTTTGTTTTAGGGAGCGCTTTTTTGACCAGCCGGCTTAGTTCCAGTCCGTCCATAAAAGGCATTTTTACATCCGTCAGCAGAATATCCGGCTGACTCTTTAAGATCATGGGGTAGGCGTATTCTCCGTCTCCGGCCTCTCCCACAAGCTCAAAACCATGAGAGTTCCAGTCAATATTATTTTTGATTCCCTCGCGAATCACAGTTTCATCTTCTACCAAAAACACTTTGATCATACACGTCCCTCCTGACCTTCCTGCTGATAGAAGAATAGCATATTTCGGTGCGGTTTTCAATATGGATGCATCATGGCTTACAGGCTCTTTTTGTCGATAAGATGTGGGGATTTTCCTACTTATTTCGTCAAAAACTTAAGTAATGTCTGTGCTACCATGTATCCAAAACGGAGGTTGGTGATGATGGAACTGTTAGAACGTAAAAACGCAAAAGAGGAATGGAAACTTCCAAAAAATGTACGCCAGATCGGGGAACCGGGCCAGGGAATCAAAATCCTGGTTGAGGATTATGTGTATACGTTTTTGCATCAGGTGGCGGAAACCAACCTGACCTGTATAAAGACAGCCGTCCTGGTGGGCAGGGTGGAAAAAGGACGGGGGATTTATGTCCAGGGCGCTTTGGAAGTGGATATGGGACAGGATATGAAAAAATGGTTTACCCATGACCAGTGGCGGGATATATTTCAGGAGATACATACATGGTTCGAGGGGATGGACGTGGTCGGATGGTATATGGCCAATCCGGGCTTTCCGCCGGTACTGTCCGAGGAACTGAAAAAAATACACAGCCGGAACTTTTCCGGTGATAACCGTCTGTTTTTCCAGACAGATATACTGGACAATGAAGAAGTTTTTTATGTGTGCGGCGAAAGAGGCCTGGAGCCGGCCTGCGGTTATTATATATATTATGAAAAGAACGATCGGATGCAGGCATATATGAGCCGCCGGCGGGGCGGAGCAGGGATCGAGCGTGAAGGAATCATAAGAGACCGTGCCACAGCCCGTTTTCGCAATGTCATGCAGGAAAAAAAAGAACAGAGTTCCCAGAAGAAAGTGCTGGCTTTCTTGTATACATCCTGTACGTTTCTTGTGATGGTCATTCTGGTGATCGGGATTACGCTTGTGAACAACTATGACCGTATGTCCCATATGGAACACGCTATCGACAATATATCGGAAAGCCTGGCAGGCGTGCAGAATACCGGTTCCCCGGAAGAGGTGGAGGAGGCGGTGCGCCTGGAAAATCAGCAGGCACTTCTGGATCAGGGCGGACAGGCTTCCGAAGGGGAGGCGCAGGGACTTCCCGAAGAAGAGCCGGACGCGGACGAACCGGACAGTTCTGATGATGAATCTTCGGAACAGGACGGACAGGCTTCGCCGGAGGAAAACGCGGGTGCAGATGAGGATGCAGATGAGGAGACACCGCCTGCTTCGGAAGAACCTGAACCGGTACAGGAAGCCATGTCCCAGGCCGTAAGCCAGCCGGAACGTTATGTGGTGAACAAAGGAGATACGCTTCTTAATATCTGCCGCGCGAGATACGGTACGGAGGACATGCTGGATAAAATCCTCGAACTGAACGATTTGAGCGACGGTGATATGATATATGTTGGAGAAATTATTTTACTTCCATGAAAGAAAATGGTATACTACATATGATCAGTGACATTTTCAAGAACGGAAGCGGAACATGAGTATACAGTTGTTGAAGCCCGGTGTCAACGCGGACACAGCGAATACAAATCTGGACGGGGATATGGACGTCTATAAAAAAGAACTCAGAGCACATCGGCTGAGAAGCCTGGCTGTTTCGGCAGGTGTGTTTGTGGCTGTCGTGTTGTGCTTTCTTGGCGTATGGTTTGTTTTTCAAAACCGTACCTATGAGACATATGAAGTGGTGAACAGTTTTGATCGTTCGGATACGATGACAACCCGGTACACGGAGTTTCTGAATTATGTGCTGAAATACGGTAAAGACGGAATTTCCTGTGTGGATTCCAATAACCGGCCTGTCTGGAGTCAGACTTACAGTATGCAAAATCCCATCATTCATGTCTGTCAGGGAAGTATAGCCCTTGCGGAGGAGAACGGCACATCGGCGATGATTTTTGACGCGTCCGGCCTGCAGGCTGATATACAGACCCGTCTGCCGATCCGGCAGATATCCGTGTCCTCCCAGGGAGTGCTTGCAGCGCTTCTGGAAGACGGGGATATGATGCGGATCTATCTTTATAATAAAAAAGGCGAAGAGCTGATTAATTCCAAGTTTGAACTGCAGGATACAGGCTACCCTCTCAGTATGTCTCTGAGCGCGGATGCCACCAAACTGGCAGTCTCATTTCTCCAGGTGCAGGACGGAACCGTAAGTACCTGCCTTGCTTTCTATAATTTTGACTCGGTGGGAGAAAATTATGAAGACCATCTGGTATCTTCGGAGATCCTGTCAGGCATTGTTATGCCATATGTGGAGTATGCAGATACAACCCATTGTTTTGCGGTGGGGACCGACAGGCTTTTGGTATACGAAGGAAAGCAGATTCCGGAACAGACGATGGAGATCCCTGTAGAAAAAGAGATTTTAAGCGTGTTTTGCAAAGACGGAAAGATCGGCCTTGTGTTTGAAGGAGAGGAAGAGGCATATGCGCTCCAGGTATATGACGTACAGGGAAAGCGGCAGTTTCATACCGAATTTGGACTGGATTATCAGACCTTAAAATTTTCCGGGTCAAATATTCTTATTTATAATGAATTTGAATGCCTTATGATAAATGACAGTGGAAAGATATTTTTCACGGCAGAGTTTGACGAATCCGTATCCAACCTGTATACACAGTCGGGAAACAGCAGGTATATTGTAATGCATGCGTCAAGGACAGATCAGATTCGGTTAAAGTAAAAGTGAAATGGCCATTGGGGTAAGATGCGGTCAGGAGGAACTGGAATATGGCAGATCTGGCGGGAATATTATTTCTTGGATTTGGGATACTGGACGGGTACCGCAAGGGCCTGGTGAAAAAAGGGATGTCGCTGGCGATTACGCTGGCGACCTTATTTATGGTATATATAGCGTCTCCTTATGTGTCGTCTTTTATTGAAGGAATTCTGCCCCGGGCGCTTTCGATTGAAAATCTGGCAGGAACGGACAGCGAAGTATATAAAATACTGATCCTGAGCGGATTCGGTGAGGAGGCAGATGCATATGTCCGGATGTTTGTGGCCAGACTGTTAGCTATGGCAGTGACTTATATAGTCGTCAAGGTGATCCTTCGCACGGTGCTTCTGTCCCTGGAACTGCTGGTGAAAGTACCCGGGCTTAGTCTTGTGAACCGGCTTCTGGGCGCAGGGGTGGGCCTGGCACAGCAGATGCTGACCTTGTGGGTGCTCTTTCTTGTCCTGCTGATCTTTGAAGGCACAGGCTGGGGGGAGGCGGCAACGCAGTGGATCAGGCAAAGTGTCCTGCTGGAATATCTGTATGAAAATAATCTGCTTTTGCTGGCCGGCGTTCTGCTGATTCTGTCATAAATCCTGTTCTGGAAGCGACTGAAACCCGGGCCGATAAAAAAAACGAAAAAAATTAAAAAAAGGTATTGACTTTGTCAGGTGAAGGTGATATTATAATCGAGCTGGCCGCGAAAACGGCTGGTAAAGATTGTAAGATAAATTTTTTCTGAAAGAAATTTGAAAAAACTTGAAAAAAAGTGTTGACAAATAAGAAAAGATTTGATATTATGATCAAGCCGCTTGCGAAAGCGGTAAAAAACAAGAACGAACCTTGATAATTAAATA
>DKVI01000030.1:0-10557 GCA_002491115.1 Lachnospiraceae bacterium UBA7182
GATTTCTGACTGATCCTGCATCTCCTGAATTAATCGTGTTATGTGTAATTCGGGGTTCTGCCCCATAAATCGAAAAATATGTTTTCGAAGATAAAGCATCATGGCGCCTTCCGATACTTTTCCTTTTGACGGGGTACGTTGATAACGGATCTGTTCTGTACAGAGTTTTCCCTCTGTCAGCAGTGACAGACACTGAACGGTTCCCATTGCAATACAGGACAGAGCCATATGCATTTCAACCGCCCGTACCGCCTGCATGATTTTCCTGCGGGCATGATTGTTTTCCACCTGCTCCAATGGAGACAGTTCCGTTTTCTTCCGGTAATAATCCAGCCGTGGCATGTGCTTTGACCAGAAATGGTAACTGAATACTCTCATCTGTTGTTTCAGTTCACGGAAGGTACATTCGATCCGTTATACGAAAGTTCGTGTAACGGATCGAAGCCATGTTCCGTGAGATGAAACAGTGTTTCGGCGGGGTTTGTTACCGTTTTTGGTCAAAAGCAGTTCCGAAACTTGATTGTTACCGCAGGAAAACTGCTACTGACCCGTTGGAGATGGTAAAGAATGAGCGGGAACGTACAAAAATTCTGAAAACACTCAAAGCAATGGAAGGCTATGTTTTGTTCAGCAGTATTGCCATGGGGATTACCCAGATGCTGTGTTTAAAATATAAAGGAAAGATCCAGGTATCGGATTTCAGATATCTGCGTACGCCTTCCCGCCAGGTAATGTCCGAGGCCAGTATGATGGAATATCTCCGTAGGAACTTATTCCGTTTTATGGCCCGACAGGAAGAATTAACCATAACTAAAATAATTTCCAGCAGGCAGGCTCCCTTTGAAACCGAGGAAATCGACCTGCTTATTAGCTAAACGAACTTTTGACTGACCAGAATATATAAAGGCGCAGGATTTGACAAAATGTGACTACGCAGTCCTAGAGCTAACTGCACAATGTTACCGATTTTCCGGCACCTTAACAGGGCACATCGGGTGGAAGATCATATTCGGCTCTTAAAAAGACATATTTTGCAGATATGTAGAAATCGTTTAAAATTTATGTCGAAAAGGATAGAAATACACAAAGAGGTGTGATAGGATTACCCCAGACAGGCTCTTTTTACACAGGACAAAGGAGGGGATCTGCCATGTCAGAGATTACGATTGTAAAAGGCGCAGAATTTAAGATCGCCGTAGAGGAAAAAGTAACAGAGGCCAATGTATTTCTGAAAGAGTACAGGCGGGCAGCCGTCATGCTGGATGACATTGCAGGTGCGTCTGCAAAGGCTGTGTCTGCAAAAAAAGCGTCCGGGAAAGAAGAATGGACATGGAAGCAACAGGATTTTGAAAACAATATCATTGCTTTTTGCGGAGAGCGGGGCGAAGGAAAGAGCAGCGCCATGACAACTTTTGTCAATTTGGTGCATACAAAAGAAAACAAAGATCATGAGATTTTTTCGGACTGTACACATTTAAAAGCTGTGTATTTTTCGGAACCGCTTCTGATTGATCCTTCTCAGTTTGACGATGTTCATAATGTACTTGATATTGTGCTGGCAAGGATCTTTCAGAATTTCTATGAACGCTACAGCAGGGACAATCAGTGCGTGGATGAAAAGACCAGGGAAAATCTTCTGAGCCGGTTTCAGACGGTCTATCGTTACGTTTCCCTCATCAACAATCAGAAACAGATGTTGGACGACGAGTTTGATTATGAGGGAAATATCACCAAACTGATTAAGCTGGGGGAGAGCACCAATCTGAAAAAAGAACTGGTAAAGTTAATCGAAGATTACCTGAATTTTATGAATGGACCGAAGGAACAACAGATGCTGGTTCTTGCGATTGATGATCTGGATCTGTGCAGTGGAAACGCTTATAAAATGGCGGAGCAGATCCGCAAATACCTGATCATTCCGCAGGTGGCGATTGTAATCAGCGTCCGAATCGAGCAGCTGGAGCTTTGCATCCGCGAGAAGAATCAGAAAGATTTTCAGGAGCTTTATAAAAACAGGGATGAGCAGCTTCTGGGACAGCTTAATCGGGAGATCCAGATCATGGCGGAACGGTATGTGGCAAAACTGATTCCGAACCAGAGACGGATCTATCTTCCGAAGGTGCAGAGATTTGATGAGGTACATATTGTTTATAAAAATGATTATGAAGGTGAGGCGCTGTGGGATTCTGCTGTCTCGAAAACCTTTGCTGTCGCCATGCTGGATCTGATTTATAAGAAAACAGGCATGTGCTTTCTGCCGGAGGAGGATGGTACCAGCTATTTGCTGCCTGATAATTTGCGGGATATGATCAGCTGGGTGACCATGCTGGTGAATCTGAAGAACCCGGAAGGAAGGGATGAGGTCTATCTTGAAAACATTGAGGAGTTTGGGCGGTATTTCCGGAGACAAAATATTGGGGACGGCCTGAAACTGTACGATGGTCTGACGCTTCAGGATATGGCGTATATGGATGCTTTTCACCTTCATATTACGGCGAAGAGGATTCTGGGACAGATTTTTTGTGAAGCAACAGGCCAGAACAGTATGGCATATGAAATGTCTGTGCCTGACCGGCCGGACAGCTACTTCCAGGTTATCCGGTGGTTTGAGCTCCTTGCAAAAAATCTGGTGGATAAACGTAAGGAGGCGTATGTTTATCGGCTGCGCATTCTGTATACCATAAAGATGAATGAGCTTTTAAGAAAGCAGAAGTTGGATGGGATTACACAGTTTATCAATGGATATCTTTGGGGACCGTACTTTTCCAATCTGTTGCCTGCCCAGCAGGGTTCCAATATGGATCGGTCCCGTTTTGTGATTGAGACATTTCAGAGCTTCAATAAAATTCTGGAAAAAATAAACCGCAGTGCGCCTGGTCTGGAAGCCCCTGAGTTCGGAAAACCTTTCCGTGTGCGGCATATCGCGCATGACAAGAACCGGAAGGATTATATCAGGGCGTGGATTTTGCTGGGTCTGCTTTCCAATGTATTTGCTATGAATAATACGCAGACGGTCTATTGTTTTGATACCACTATCATCTTTGATAATAATATCACATATTATTACAGCCACATCAGTCTGGAGAATTATATGGTTGGTTTGTGTAATCTGGAGGATCTCTACCGGAAAGTCAATATGGGTATGTTGGGCATAGATGAAAAAGAGTTTCAGGAAGTTGTTGAAACGATTAAAGAAAGCAATCCGGAAAAAACAGTATATGCCAGGAAAATCGTTGCCAATTTGGATCTGACATTGGGTCTGAAAGATTATTGGTATGAGCATCGGGATTACAGAAGCAGCACGGAGGGCGAGACAGACCGAAGCCGGAAACTGGCAGGGCAGTTTTTTGATAATATAGATGCTTATATGGAGCATTGCAGAGTGGAATATTCTAAAGGAAAATGGGGGCTTTTTTCCTTCGGTGAAAATGCGCCTGTAATTGATATCAGTACTTTGTATGCTGAGCTTTTTGATATCAGTATACAGAACATTCAGTTTCGGAAAGATGCAGAGGAAAATCTGAAAATCGAAAACGCGGTGGCGGCATTCCGAAAGAAGCTGACAGAGATTCCGGTTCCGTCTGTTTCGGAAGAAGCGGATGCTTCTACGTTTTTGCGAAACTGGTCTGCTGAAAACGTGAAACGCAATCTGGATCTTCTTGCCTCCAAAGTGCAGTGGTACCGGGGAAATAACCACAAAGGCCCTGATGGACTGGATGTGGAAGAGCTGTGCAAACTGTACGGCAGCGTCGAGCGGATCTATCTGCAGAACAAAAATGATAAAATCACGCAGGAGATGCATGAAAAATACAAGAGGCTTGTGGAAGTTCAGGCAGAGATCAAGAGGTATCCGAATGGACATTGAGAAAGGGAATCTGGAGACCTTATTTCTGAAAATTCCATATGACAGGATCACTGCGGGCCGTCGTCTGTCCGGCCGTCCGCATGATTACCGGACGGTAGACGAAGGGCTGTATATGCAGTATTCGCAGAGTGCTTTCCCGAATTATTCGGAGGATGAGAGGCGCAATCATTATCAGAAACTTTTACAGGATATGTCGGATAATCCAGAGGGAAACCCCAGTGTATTCCGGTTTATTATGAATATTGCCGGGAAGCTGCTTTTATATGACGGAAACGAGATCACCTGTCGGTTTGATGAACTGCTGCGGTGGCGTGAAATTTCTTTCCAGCTGGGACAGGATTTTTTCACCTGTGCCTGTCTGGCTGCCCATGATCTGGAGCGGGGCCGCGTCTCCCGGGATTTTTCCTGGCTTCCGATCATCCGCAGCGATGACAGCCGTCTGCATAATATTCTGAAACGGGGAATGGCAGAGAACCATTTTCATCTGGCCGGCTCTACGAAAATCTTTGAACTGAACTGGGTGTGTCTGATGAACCTGATTGATGGGAGACTTCATGATTTTCGAAAGCTTTCAAATGCACTGCAGACTCACCTTGCAGACCGGGTGCAGGACCAGAAAGGGAAAGAAAGCTTCTATGCAGAATGTCAGAGAGCGGCTCTCTGCCGGGTTTATCTTTTTGCAGTATTAAAAAAAGACGCGGCGTTGAAGGAAAAAACCCGGGAGCTTCTGAACAAAGTCGAAAGAGGATGTCCTGTGGAAATGCTGGTAGCTGAGATTCAGGATCAGATTGTGCTGGCAAAGCATCTGTACGGCGCAAAAACAGATGGCAGGCATATCCTGGATTATGCTTTTGAAAAGGATATGCCAGACAGCAACGACAGAGAATGCTATCTTCTCGCAGGGGAGCGGCGGTTTCTATATGAGTGTTATCAGGCATCGGTGTCTGATACATGGAAAAGACGGGAAAAGAACCTGTTCTATGTCTATCTGTCCATCCGCACCCACTTTCGGGGAGAACTGATACAGATCAACCGACAGGTGGGTTTTGCGAATTTCAGCAACTATCAGGAGCGAAAGGAAATCTTTATTGAAGGCCAGAAGGAGTATGAGGCGGAGCTGATCCGGCTGGCATTGAATGAAACCATGCGGAAACAGAATATCGTTTCGCTGGAAGCCCGCATCTGCCCGAAGAAAAAAGCTTCGGAACTGTATAAAACAATCCGGAAAAATCAGAGCATTGCTACGGGACCCGGCGGCGAGCCGGGACCGGCGGACAGAGTTACTTATGTGCTGCACTTTCCCAAAATAAAAGATACAAAATTCTGTCCTGGTATTCCCAGAAATCAGAATGTACGTCGGACGACGAGAAAGCAGTCCCGAAGTATCGCTGCGCTACTGGAAAAAAATACGGGTGTCAATGAAAAAATCCGGGGAATTGATGCATGTTCCAGTGAGATTAACTGCCGTCCGGAGGTTTTCGGCCAAGCATTCCGCTATCTGTTGGATCTGGAATTTACATGCAGAAGGGAAGGCGTGAATATTTCCAGGAGGGAGATGACCCGAACGAGGCTGCATGCCACTTATCATGCAGGGGAGGATTTTCTTGATCTGGTGGACGGATTGCGCGCCATCGATGAAGCGATTTTATTCTGCGGTCTTAAAAGAGGCAGCCGGATCGGACATGGACTTGCACTTGGGATCAGCCCCTGTGAATATTACAAATATAAAGGCTATAAGCTGGTTCTTCCCAAACAGGTTCTGCTGGATGATATTGTCTGGATGCTGATTAAAACGGATGAGATGGGTTGCACCATGGACAGCAGGCTGCGGGCGGAGTTAAAAGAGCGATATTACAGTCTCTATGAAGAAATCTATCAGGAATATGTGCCGGACCGGCAGAAAGCTTCTGTGATGGACTATTACCAGAGCTGGAAGCTGCGGGGCGATGATCCGGAAGTGTACCGGCTGGACGGCGGACTTTTCCTGGACAGGCTTGAAAGGAGAGCGCTTTACGGATGGGACCGGTATGCATTCAATGATAAGATCGGAAATAGCATTCGAAAGGCAAAATGTTGCAAGGATTTGTATTTTGCCTATCATTATAATAAAAAAGTCCGGGAAACCGGAGAGGAGCGCACAGAACTTAAGGTAGACCAGAGGTATGCGGATATTGTCTGGCAGCTTCAGGAAAAGATGATCCGGCGTCTCGTGCAGGAGGGGATCGGCATTGAGACAAATCCGTCCTCCAATTATCTGATCGGTACAATTCGAAAATATGAAGAACATCCGATTCTGCGGTTCAATTCCAGAAAGCTAAAAAAGACGCCGCCGAACAGTTCTCTTCATGTATCCATCAACACGGATGATCAGGGCGTCTTTGATACTCTGCTGGAAAATGAATATGCACTCATGGCTCTGGCTCTCAAAAAGGCAAAGGACACGGATCATGAGCCGCTGTACGACATCGAAGATATTTATGAGTGGATCGACTATGTGCGCCGGATGGGGTTGGAGCAGATATTTGTATGAGTCCTGTTGAAATTTTATAATGTACTTGGTATAATAAATATACTTGATACAGAAAGTGCAAATTGTCAATGGTATTTGCAGGAGATTATCGATGGAACAGGTAATGACATATGATGAATTTTTGGAGAGAGTGCATGAGGGCATTGTAACGCCGTCGGGCAACTGCCCGGTTACGCCACTCCTCTTGATGTTGCAGGGCAAGTGGAAAAACCAGGTAATCTATGAGCTGTGCGTTAAAGAGCCAATGCGATTTGGAGAGTTAAAGAAAAATCTGGGAAGTATCACCAATACTATGCTGACTTCAACCCTGCGTGAGCTGGAGGAGGACGGGCTAATTAAAAGAGAACAGTTCAATGAAATTCCGCCTCATGTGGAATATTCCTTTACTGAAAAGGGACGGGACCTGACGCCGATTTTTTATGCGATTATGAATTGGGGCTTCAAATACGAAGCGGATAACGGGAAGCAGAAACAGGGGTAAAAAGCGTGGTAATAGATGGAAAGAAAGCGCCGTCGCATATCCAAATTCGTGGTGGGCGCGTACATAACCTGAAAAATATAGATGTGGATATCCCACTGCAAAAGATTGTCGGGATCGCCGGCGTGTCGGGTTCCGGGAAGTCGTCGCTTGCCCTCGGTATCCTCTATGCGGAAGGGTCAAGACGGTATCTGGAGGCTTTATCCACTTACACAAGACGCCGCATGACGCAGGCGGAAAAGGCGCAGGTGGACGAGGTGCTTTATGTCCCGGCGGCGCTTGCGCTCCGTCAGCGTCCGGGCGTTCCCGGTATCCGCAGTACCTTTGGCACAGGAACGGAACTGCTGAACAGCCTGCGCCTGATGTATTCGAGACTTGCAAGCCACAGGTGCCCGAACGGTCACTATGTAAGTCCGTCACTGAATGTTGCCGCAGGACACCCGCTTGTGTGTCCTGTATGCGGCGAACGCTTCTTTGCGCCGGGGGCGGAGGAACTGGCTTTCAACTCCCAGGGCGCATGCAGGCGATGTGATGGGACGGGAATTGTCCGTACCGTAGACGAATCGACACTCGTGCCGGATGAAAATTTGACCATTGATGAAGGCGCAGTCGCACCGTGGCAGACACTGATGTGGTCACTGATGAAAGATATTGCCCGCGAGATGGGCGTGAGGACGAATGTGCCGTTCAAGGACCTCACGGAAAAAGAGCGGGATATCGTATTCCACGGCCCGGCCGTAAAGAAAAATATCATTTATCAGAATAAAACCAGCGGTGCGGCGGGCGACATGGACTTCACCTACTTTAACGCCACTTATACTGTGGAGAATGCCCTGTCGAAGGTCAGGGACGAAAAGGGCATGAAACGCGTGGAGAAGTTCCTGCGGCAGGGCATTTGCCCGGATTGCGGCGGCACAAGGCTCTCTGATGCCGCCCGTGCGCCAAGGTTGCGCGGTATCTCCCTTGCCCAGGCCTGTACCATGACGCTTTCCGATCTTGTGGAGTGGGTCGATGGGGTTCCCGCCTCATTGCCGGAGGAGATGCGTCCGATGGCGCAGAGTATCTGTGAGTCCTTCCAGGGTGCGGCAAAGCGGCTGATGGATCTGGGGCTGTCCTATCTGACGCTTGACCGTGCGGCCTCCACGCTGTCCACAGGAGAGCGGCAACGGATGCAGTTGGCGAGGGCAGTCAGAAATCGCACGACGGGCGTTCTTTATGTGTTGGACGAGCCGTCCATCGGTTTGCACCCGTCCAACATGGAGGGGCTTGTGGGCGTCATGCACGATTTGCTCGCCGATGGGAACACAGTAATCCTTGTGGATCACAATACCAATGTCCTGAAAGAAGCGGACTGGCTGATCGAGCTTGGACCGGAAGCCGGTGCGGGCGGCGGCATAATTATCGCACAGGGCAGCCTTGCGGAGGTTGAGAAGAATGCAGAATCAAGGATTGCCGGCTTCCTGACCGGAAAAACGGTAATCAATGTCGGAAATCATATCCCCGCCAAAGAGATGTTTAACCTTGGCACGATTCATTTGTCTACTTCTGAAATACATACGGTGCAGCCTTTAGAAGTTGATTTGCCGAAAGGACGAATGATTGCGGTCACAGGTGTATCCGGTTCCGGCAAGACCACGATGGTCCTGGAATGCCTGATTCCGGCATTGGAGGCAGAAATCAGGGAGAGTAAACTGCCGGAGCATGTAAAATCTATTTCAGTGGATGGTATCAGGCAGGTAAAACTGATCGATGCGACACCTGTCGGCATCAATGTGCGCTCCACAGTTGCCACTTATGCCGATGTGCATGACGAGCTGCGCAGGGTCTATGCCAGGACATCCGACGCCAGGGCGAAGGGGTATAAAGCAGGAGACTTTTCCTATAATACCGGGGATTTGCGCTGTCCGGTCTGTGACGGAACAGGTACGATCAGCCTTGATGTGCAGTTTTTGCCGGATGTTGATATTCCCTGCCCTGACTGCGGCGGCTCCAGATACTCCAGGAAGGCAAGCCTGATCCGCAGGATACCAAAGAAAGCAGAAACAGGATACACGCTGCCGGAACTGATGGATATGAGCATTGATGATGCTCTTAAAGCGTGTGCTGATCTTCCGGGTGTATCCCGGAAGCTGCAGGTGCTGCATGATCTCGGTCTTGGATATCTTACGCTTGGCGAGGGGACGCCGAGCCTGTCAGGCGGAGAAGCGCAGCGGTTAAAACTTGCCAGCGAGATGGGGAAGGGTCAGTCGGATTCCGTGTTTGTATTTGATGAGCCGACCATCGGTCTGCATCCGCTGGATGTGGAAACACTGCTTACAGTTTTCAAAAGCCTGATTGATAACGGCGCAACAGTAATCGTGATCGAGCATGACCTTGATGTGATTCGCAATGTTGACTATGTAATTGATATGGGGCCGGGTGGCGGCGTTCACGGCGGCAGGATCGTGGCGCAGGGAACGCCGGCGGAAATTTGCGATTGCAGGGACAGTAAGACAGGGATCTTCCTGAAACGATATATAGGATAAACCGATTTCATGCTGCGGGGGTGTATTCCTGCAGGTTATGCTCTGTGACAGGGCTGTTTGCAGAATCTGAAAATTCTGTAAACAGTTTTCTATCCTATTGACAAAAGCAGGATGTAAGAGGTATATTTGAAAATGAGTTAGCGGTTGCTAACATAAAAAGCAGCCGCATTTGTTAAAATAATGGGTTAGTTTTCACTAATTGATATTAGAAAAGCAAAAGGGGGGCGCTTTTATGGTAAAGATCACGGTTGGCATAGAGGGGATGGCCTGTGGGATGTGCGAGGCTCATATCAATGAGGCTGTGAGGAATGCATTCCAGGTAAAAAGGTGACAAGTTCACATATGAAGAAGCAGACGGTCATCCTTGCGGAGAAAGACATCCCGGAGCAGGAACTGGAAAATGTGATTGCAAAAACTGGTTATAAGGTTGTATCAGTAGGCAGTGAGCCTTATGAAAAAAAAGGTTTGTTCGCTGCATTCAGGTAAATTGAAAATAGTGGTAGTGGAAGAACTGATCCCGGAAATGTCGTCGGGAAAACACTCCAATGTGGGGACGGCCCTGTTTGCGGCAGGTTTTACTGTTATGATGGCGCTGGATGTGGCACTGGGATAAAGAAATGAGGGCGAAAAAATGAACAGACATGAGGAGATTAAAAACGCTTATAAAAGCCTTGGTGGTGAGGCGACATTCTATGATGGGATGATCACCTGTTCCACCCTGACCGGAAAGGCAGTCTGTAAGCTGGTATGGAATATGGATAAGAGGAAGAACACCCGCTATCTGGAGCTGGCTTTGTCAGGCATTCCACAAGGTTTTGGCGGCAGAATGCTGGAGGTGCCGGTGGGGACAGGCGTGCTGACCATGCCGGTGTATGAGTCGCTGCCGGATGCAGACGTGAGCTGCCTGGATTATTCCCCGGACATGATGGAGCGGGCGAAGCGGCAGGCAGGGAAACGGGGACTTAAGAATGTTCGTTTTATACAGGGGGATGTGGGGAAGCTGCCCTTCCCTGACGGCAGTTTTGACCTTGTGCTGTCGCTGAACGGCTTCCATGCCTTTCAGGATAAGGAGGCAGCAAGTAACATATAAAGCTGTAATGAGATAAATGAAAGTACAAATATAGTTAGAGTAGGCGGTGAAACGATGTTTCGGATAGGA
>DKVI01000030.1:10900-11221 GCA_002491115.1 Lachnospiraceae bacterium UBA7182
TATTATGACGAGGCAGGCATTCTGGCGCCAGCAGAGGTTGACAAGTGGACAGGACATCGGCTGTATTCGGTGGAACAAATACCGCATCTAAATAAAATCCTGTATTTGCGGGATAGCGGACTGAATGTTTCAGAAATCGCACTTGCCCTGACGCTGGACGAGCAATCACTTCTTACGCAGCTCGATAAAAAGCATATAGAGATAGAGAATGCAATACAGGCCGAACAGGAAAAACTGCGGAAGATTGAACTTGCAAAAAGTGAAATACAGGGTGGTAAGGGAGAACTGCACTATAATATCTCCGTTAAGTCGATCCCTGCG
>DKVI01000030.1:11537-11706 GCA_002491115.1 Lachnospiraceae bacterium UBA7182
TAAGTCGATCCCTGCGTATCAGGTGCTGTCCTTGCGGAAAGTTGTACCAACCTACTATTCTGAGGGCGACTTATGGAAAGAACTTTCTACTTTTACTGGTGAACAAAAAATAGAAATAACGAGCAATACATTTTCTATTTATTATGATACAGAATTTCGGGAGACAGAT
>DKVI01000078.1 GCA_002491115.1 Lachnospiraceae bacterium UBA7182
AAATTTTTTATGCGTCAGTGCTGATCATGCGCAGACTGTTGTTTTCCAGGTTCATTTTTGTGAAAAACCAGATCATGGACATGATAATGCAGAGCATAATCGTAAGAATGCTCATGGTGATCCATATAAATTTATTGCGGAGTTTCTTTGTCATGACTGTCTGCCTCCAGGTGGTATCCCATTCTGCGAATGGCCTCAATCCGGATATCGGAACCGATGCTGGCCAGTTTCTTGCGCAGAAATCCCACATAAACTTCCACATGATTTTCCACTGCGTCCGAATCATACCCCCATACTTTTGCGAGGATGGTTTCTTTGGAAAGATTGCGGCTGCCGGACTGCAGAAGAAGGCGCATGATATCAAATTCCTTTGCAGACAGGCGGACGGTGCCGGTGCCGCAGATCAGTAAGCCGGAAGAAAGGTCCAGGGAAGTGTTGCCGTAAGTGAGTTCATCCACCTGCGTGCCCTGGCGGCGCAGAAGGGCATGGATGCAGGCTAAAAGTTCCCTTGTATCAAAGGGTTTGGTCAGATAATAATCGACGCCCGCGTTCAGGCCGGTGATCCGGTCCTCCAGTTCCGATTTTGCGGTCAGCATAAGGATCGGCGTCCCGCATTTTTCCGAGCGGACCTTCCTGGCCACTTCATAGCCGTTCATTCCCGGCATCATCACATCCAGAATCAAAAGGTCATAAATCCCCAGTTCCGCATATTCTTTACCCGTTTCCCCGTCATACGCAACTTCAACGTCAAATCCTTTTCCGCTCAACAGTCTCTGAAGGGAATCCGCCAGCAGTTTTTCGTCTTCAATCACAAGTATTCTCATTATGCATTCTCCCTGTCTTTTTTATTATAGTACACGCCTATGTTGAAAGGAAGCTGAAATCACAGCTTTTTCAGTATGGTTTCAGCAACCGGTGTTAGGATGGAGGGCAGAACACAAGACAGGAGGATCAAAATGATAACCGTTGAGCATTTGACAAAGCGTTACGGAGAATTTACGGCTGTGGATGATCTGTCCTTTGAGATAGAGGAAGGGCATATATACGGCTTCCTGGGCCCAAACGGGGCGGGAAAATCGACCACTATGAACATCATGACCGGATGTCTGTCCGCCACGGAAGGCAGGGTAAAGATCGAAGGATATGATATTTTTGAGGAGCCTGATAAAGCCAAAAGACTGCTGGGATACCTTCCGGAACAGCCGCCGCTGTATTGCGATCGTTGACGGAAAGACGGCAGCGCTTGTGGAAAGAGCCAGTGTGGTTGACCTGATCGAGGCGGTCAACCGTATCATCCTGAAATAAACCAGTGACGGGGAATAGTACAGATTTCCCCGTCGGCCCGGAGGAAAGATATTCTGAATATGAATCGAAAAAATATATCTAAAGTGGCAGCAGACATCATGCAGACCCATTATAATATTTTAAAGCAACAACAATGCGCATTGAATATGCAGATCAGGCTGGCAATGCAGACTTATGATACGGATACGAAGGTAAGGCTGGAAAAAGAACTGGATGAGATTAACCGGCAGCTTAAAAGCCCGTGTATTGACGAAAGATAATACAAGGACTATAATCCCATGTGATATCCTTAGAACAGAAGATGAGAGGTGTCATTCATGGAAGCGGCAGAGCTATTCAGAAGAGAAAAAATCAGTAAAATTTTATGCAGATTAGCGCCGCCTGTTATGCTGGCGCAGTTAATCCAGGCACTTTACAATATCATTGACAGCCTGTTTGTAGGCAGGTACTCCGATGCGGGTCTTACCGCGCTTTCGATCATTTATCCGATGCAGCTTTTGATGATTGCGCTGGCGGTGGGAACCGGAGTGGGCATCAATACCGTGATGGCAGCAAAACTCGGTGTGGGAGACAGGAAAGAAGCGGATGAATATGCCGGGACCGGTACGCCTCTGGCGGCCGTTATGTGGCTTTTATTCGCTGCTGTCTGCTGGTGTATTATGCCCGCCTATGCCAGAATGTCCACAGGCTCGGAGATTGTCATACAGGAAGTAATTGTCTACGGCAGGATTGTATGTGTGTTCAGCTTCGGCCTGTTTTTTGAGAGCATATGGACGAAAGTCCTCCAGGCGAACGGCGATATGAAAACGCCCATGCTGGCGCAGATTACAGGGGCTTTGGTCAATATGAGCCTGGACCCGTTATTGATCTTCGGCATGTTTGGTTTCCCGAAACTGGGTGTTGCCGGCGCGGCTGTGGCCACCGTAGCCGGGCAGATGATAGCGGCGCTTATTGTATTTGGAAAAGGTTTTAGGCGATCTCCTGCAAAAGAAGTCTATCCGCGGTACATTGCGAAGATATTCTGTGTAGGCATTCCCAACATCCTGATGCAGTCGGCCTATACTTTTTACATACTGGGGCTGAATCTGATTCTGTCCACTTTTTCCGACCAGGCCGTCACGGCGCTGGGGCTGTATTACAAGTGGCAGACATTTTTCTTTATCCCTCTGGGAGCCATGCAGACTTGTATTGTCCCTGTTGTCAGCTTTAATTACGCGGCGGGAAACATAGAACGCTGTCGGAGGACCCTGGCAGCCGCAGTCGGTTTCGGGCTTGCGCTCATGGCTGTGGGGACGCTTTGTTTTGTGTCGGTTCCCGCGCAAATGCTGCATGTGTTTACTTCGGACGCCCGCGTCATTGAGATCGGACGTATTGGTTTTCGTTTTGTGGGAGTCAGTTTTATTCCCATGGTAACCTCGCTGACTTTCCCGGTGTTTTTCCAGGCGGTAGGTTTAAGCCTGAAAAGTTCCTTACTGACCGTGATCCGTACGATGGTGCTGTTTGTACCGCTGGGTTTTCTGTTTTCCCGTTTTGGCGTGAACTGGTTCTGGATGACCTTTCCGGTGACAGAAGTAATTACCAGCCTGGTTGGATTTATTTTCTATCGACAGTTTCTTGCAGGCGGTTATCCCCAAAAAGGAAGGACGAAAGCAGGAAACTCCGGGGCGGGGCAGATGACCGGACCGGAATGAAAACTTTGGGAAAGGCAGCAAGAATCATGAAAAGGCGATCCGGGGATGCTGCTATAATAGGCAGCGAAAGGGGGTCTTTGCATGATCGATCCGGTCATAGACGCAGTTGCGTATATAGAGGCGCATGTAAACGAAAAACTGAACCTGGAGACGGTGGCAGAGGCAGTGCATTATTCCAAATATCATCTGCATCATATGTTTACGTCTGCTGTGGGGATGACGCTCCATGACTATATCCGGCGCAGACAGTTGACGGAGGCGGCAAAGCTTCTGGTATTTTCGGCCCGGCCGATCCTGGATATTGCCCTTGCCGCAGGATATGAAAGCCAGCAGGCTTTTACCGACATATTTAAATCCATGTATAAGCAGACGCCGCTGGCATACAGGGAAAATGAGACATTTTACCCGTTACAGTCCGCGTTTACGCTGCATCAGGCGCCGTCCGCGCCCGATGACATGGTTATGAAAGTCACTTATGCCGGCAGGGAGGACATTCCTGACTGGATGGCCCTTACCGCCCTGGTGATTGACGGGTTTCCCTGTTTCGATGAAGAGAAGCACCGGAAACGGCTTATAAAATATGTGGAACAAAGACAGGCGCTTATGATACGCGACCGGAAGCTTTTGGTGGGCGCAGCCGCCTGGTCCGGCCGGACAGGGCACATCGATTTTCTGGGCGTGCATCCGCAGTATCGAAGACATGGGATCGCGAAGGCGTTTCTGGATTTTATTCTGCAAAATCTGTCTTCGGGAGAGACCATCAGCATTACAACTTTCCGGGAAGGCGATAAAGCCGATACCGGCCAGCGAGCGGCCTGCCGGCGTCTTGGATTTGCAGAGGCGGAACTTCTGACGGAGTTTGGCTATCCGACCCAGCGGATGATATTACAGAAGGCACAGGAGGAAACTTCCGATGCATGATCATACGCTGGATCAAAACTGGAACGGGGCGTCCCTTCTGGGGTTTGCGCTTCCAACCATCCTGATGATGCTTTTTATGGGGCTGTATACGGTGGTTGATACGGTCTTTGTGGCCAGGTATGTCAATACGGACGCGCTTTCTGCCGTGAATATTGTGTGTCCGGTCATCAATCTCACCGTAGGCCTTGGAACGATGATCGCGGCCGGCGGAAATGCCGTCATCTCCCGGAAAATGGGAGCTGGGCAAACACAGGAGGCAAAAGAAGACTTTACTTTGCTTACCCTGGCGGCAGCGGCGGTCGGGTGTCTGATCCTGGCGGCGGGCATGATCTGGATAGATGAAGTGACAGAGGCCCTGGGCGCCAGTGGGCGTCTGTTCCCCTATTGTAAAGACTATCTGGGGACGCTGCTTTTATTTATCCCTGCCAACATGGTACAGACTGTCTTTGCCAACCTGTTTGTGACAGCCGGAAGACCGGGAATGGGCCTGTGGCTGTCTGTGCTGTCCGGCCTTATGAACGTGGCGCTGGATTATGTGTTTATTGTTTTGTGCGGCCTTGGCATCCGCGGCGCGGCCCTGGGGACAGGTTTTGGGTATCTGCTCCCGGCTGTCTGGGGGACCCTGTTTTTTAGCCGGAGTAAGGGCGCGCTTATCTTTACCCGGCCGAAGTGGAAGAAGGATGTGCTGCTGGAAAGCTGTCTGAACGGCTCTTCTGAGATGGTGAGCCAGTTGGCGGCGGCCGTTACAACTTTTCTGTTTAATCTTACCATGATGGGGCTGGCAGGGGAGGACGGCGTGGCGGCCGTTACGATCATGATTTATGCGCAGTTTTTACTGAATACCCTGTATATTGGCTTTTCCATGGGTGTTGCGCCGGTGATCGGCTTTAACTACGGAAAAAAAGACAATATCCGGCAGAAGAAAGTGATTCGGATCTGTCTCTGCTTTGTGATGGCGGCCTCAATGCTTCTGACTATGGTCTCCTGGCTGGGCGGCCCTTATATTGTGGGGCTGTTTGCGCCGGGGACCTCAGAAGTCAACCGGCTGGCAGCGGCCGGGTGTCCGGTCTTTTCTTTCGGATTTTTATTCTGCGGCCTGAATATCTTTATTTCCTCCATGTTTACTGCTCTGTCGAAGGGGAAAGTGTCGGCGGCTCTTTCGTTTCTGAGAACATTTGTGCTGCTGGCGGGAGGCATCGTATGGCTGCCGCGGATTTTTGGAATCACCGGTGTGTGGCTGGCCGTGCCGGCCGCAGAAGGAGTGATGTGCCTGATCTCAGGGATATGCCTTACAGGGTACTGGAAAATATTAACGTGATATTCGTTTACACTTGTATGTAAAAACTGCGTCACAGTCTTGATAGACCATCGTACAGCGATTTTGTTCAATTCCTGTTTGTCGGGAAAAACCAAGACAGAAAGATGATATAAAATTGAATACCGTTTACCTTTGGGTAACTGATTATCTTGACAGACAATCAGCTACCTTTTTAATTTGCATTTAGAAAAGCCATAATTTTTGTAACGAATTATAAATTAATGTGATATAAAGGGTAGAGGAGGTGTGCTAAGGAATGGATTGCTCAGATATGGAAATTGTCTATCAGAAGTATTCCAGATTAGTTTATGGATTTTTATATTCCCATACGCATAATGCCGAATGGTCAGAGGAAATGACACAAGAAACTTTTTTGAAGGCAAGTATGTCTATTTCACGTTATGATGCTTCTTGTAAACTGTCTGTATGGCTTTGTCAGATTGCAAAGCATATATTATGGCAGGAACTTCGGAAAAAGAATCGTTTTAAAATGGTGGAACTTACCGATGATCTTCCAGATGTTTCAATATCGGAAGGGGAAACTTTTGTCATTCGGCAGGAAAATAAGATAGAGCTTTATCAGGCAATTCACCTTCTGCCAGAACAGGAGAGAGAAGTTGTATTGTATCGTATAAGTGGGGAATTGTCTTTCCGCGAAATCGGGGAAATAATGGGAAAAAGTGAAAACTGGTGCAGGACTGTTTTTTTTCGTGCCAAACAAAAAATCAGAAAGGAGATCAGTCGGAATGATTGAGAAATATAATTGTGATGTGATACGGGATCTTCTTCCCGGCTACATTGACAACATTTTAAGTGACACAGGAAGGGGACTGGTGAAAAATCATTTAGGGGAATGTGAGGAATGCCATAAAATTTATACAGAAATGGAGGAAGGCATCGGAAAAGATGATTTATCTGACCATGATACTATTGTAGTTGACGCACTAAAAAAAATACGAAGGCGCATGAATCGCCTGAAAATAACCATAGGAATACTGGCAGGTATTCTGTTTACATTCTTGTTATTTGCTGCCCTTAAAATTTATGTGATTGGTACGCCGCTTGGAACAGGATATATGTCCATATTAGACACTGCATATGACGAAGAAACGGGGCAGCTTACTGTAAACGGAAAAATAAATTTGTATTCATTCCACGTCAGTAAAGTGGTGTGGGAAGAAGATAAGAATGATCAAAATATTGTGAATGTGATCGTTTATTATGCGGAAACAATTCCCTTTGCAAAAGATAAGACTGATTTTTCTATTGTAATCCCTAATATAAAAGGGAAAAAGGTTTATCTTGCCTGCCCAGAATATGACCGAATGGAAATATATGACTGGCGGACGCATCACTATGAGGAAGTAGAATATTTGAAAAAAGAAATATACAACAAAATACCAGAACTTAACGAAAAGACAGACGCTTTAAATTGTATGCAGGGGATAACAACCGTAGAAGGCATAGAGGGAATCAGTTTCTATGTGGATTTTATATATGGGAAAGACGCATCTTACTGGTGGTTTAATGGTATGTTAACAACGGACGGAGAATTTGTACCGGCAGATTTTGAAATATGGATTTCTCTTAAAGAACCCTATAAAATTCTTATCTATGATTATCAGACAGGTGAATATATTGATGATTTTTCTATTATATCAAACAGAAGGGCGGGAAGAGCCTTGAGAGGGAGCTTCAGAACAAGAGCCGACAGTACAACAGGCAACAAAACAGAACTAAGCGGAGGAAGGAAGAAATTTAATGAAAATCTGATAGAAATATGAACGTGATTGTGGTATTCTGTTGATGATATGAATCAGAATTTGATAGGGGGAGTATATCGAATGAAATTAACACCAATCACAACAATGATCATGTGTGTACTATTGCTTTCTTCGTGCGGACAGGAGCAGAACTTGCAGGCGGGATCATCTCCGAACGCACAGAGCGGCAGACTACAAACTTCAGAACAGGCAAGTTTTTCTTTTGAGGGAACTGTATTTCATTATGGGACTCATGACTACGATGTTTCCTCCAGGAATCAATCAATAAACAGCATTTTATCTGCAATTCCTGTAGGGCAGAAAATCGTTATTGAGTGCCATGTCGGACCAAAGAATGGCGTTTATTGTATTTTTGATACGGAAAGTGAGTCCTTTGATGACGATATCATAGGAAACAATTTAATCTGGCACAGCGATGATATAGCCACATCAGTGTATTCATTCTGGTCGGAAGTCCATACATATGATGGAGGTATCATTAAAACATATGATCTTGCGGAAGATGCGCTCATCTACGATTTGAAGTTTTCTGATGACTGCACAAAGATTGATGTAACCATTATGCATGATGATGGCACAGACGAAACGGATACGATTGCATTGCCGAGCAAATAAAGACAAGATCCCATAACTGAATAAGTAACACAGCGTCAGAGTGCATAGAACACAAGTCTATGCACTTTATTTTTTGGAAAATATTAATGTGATATTCGTTTACACCTGTATAAAAAGCGGTTATAATGAATTTGTAGCTGCTTTTTTATGGAGGAAACAAACTGTGGACAGAAGAAAAATTTCAGAAGATTTTTTTGATGAGCATCCTTTAGAACAACTTTCAACAGCGCAGTTGACGTATTTTCGGATGATAACAATTATGATGTCGGATTTGGAGGAATTAGTAAATGAAACGGTGATTTCGGTCATGGAGGAGTCACGGCATGAACAATATCTGGCAGAAAAAGAACGTTTTATGAATCTGGATAAGGCAGAAGACATTGTGTCATATATGAGAAAGATAAAAGATCCTGTAAACTGCAGTCTTTTAATCCAAAAAGCGCTCGAGTACCAGGATGATGTTATTCCGCTGGTGTTGAAAAGATTATGCAAATCCGGGCATGATGTTTTTATTGAAAATGCGACTGTACTGATAGCGAACGCGGATATAAAATATACAGAACAATTGTATGATATTTTCCCTGATATCAGAAATGCATATGCCCGTTCGGAACTTTGTATTGTATTTGGTGTAAAGAAAAAGTCGGAATATACCCAACTGCTTCTGGAGCAATATGCCCTGATAAAAAAAGAAAGACCGGATAAAGATTATGAGCAGGGTCCATTGCTGGCGTTGTATTTGATTTTGGAGGCATGACTACGAAAAGACCGTTGCCGATCGGTATTGATAATTTTGTATGAAGCCCCCAATTGAAAGGAGAAAAAATGGGAGTGTATCTGAATCCGGGAAACGGTGGGTTTGAGGTGATAAGAAACAGCCTGTATGTGGATAAGTCCGGGATGATCAGCCTGATCAATGATACGATTGGTACAAAGCAGAAATTAACCTGTATCAGCAGGCCCAGACGTTTTGGAAAGTCTTTTGCAGCACAGATGCTATGCGCCTATTATGACAAGACCTGCGACTCCTCCGAACTGTTCTGCGATCTGGAAATCGCGGCAGATGAAAAGAAAAACAGTAGTTATCGGAAACATTTGAACAAATATGATGTAATCTATCTGGATATGACCAATATTATGGGAAAGACCCGTCCGCAGGAGCTTGTTTCCTTTATTGAGACCAGGGTAACAGAAGAGCTGTTAAGCGCTTATCCGGGGCAGAAGCCGGGACGCACGTTTGATGAAACGCTGTTGTCTACGGTGGAGATGACGGGAAATCAGTTTATTATGATCATTGATGAGTGGGATGCGCCCATAAGGGAGAATCCAAAGATACAAAAAACGTATCTTTATTTTCTGCGAATGCTGTTCAAAGGAAGCGGTACGACAGACCGGATTTTTGCGGCTGCCTACATGACAGGAATCCTGCCCATTCAGAAAGACGGCTCCCAGTCGGCAATTTCGGATTTTCAGGAATATTCAATGGTTTTCCCGGGAGCGTTTGCCGAATATGTGGGATTTACAGAACAGGAAGTGCAAACGCTTTGTAAGGAGCGCCAGGGCGATTTCCTGGCAATGAAGCAATGGTATGACGGTTATACATTAGAAGGAACGACTTCGGTATATAATCCCAATTCTGTGATGGCAGCCCTGTGGTATCATAAGTATCGTTCTTACTGGACTGAAACGTCTGCGTCCAGAAGCCTGATGACATATATCAGCCTGGACTTTGACGGCATGTCTCAGGCGACGGCTAAGCTTCTCGGCGGTATTCCGGTTCCGGTAGATACTTACGGTTTTTCCAATGATCTGGTGACATTCCGGGACCGGGATGATGTGCTGACGCTTTTGATTCATCTGGGGTATCTGTCCTATGACGAAAAGACCCGCACAGCGCGTATTCCCAATGAAGAAATCAGCCGGGAATTTGCCAGAGCTGTTCGAGTGGTAAAGCGTGACGAGCCGGTTCGCCGCGTTCGCGAGAGTGATCAGTTGATCTATGATACGATTCATCAGAAAGGAGAAATCAAAATGGATGAACAACACCTGATTCAAGGAATGCCCACAGGAATCCGCTTCCCGGGCAGTCCGGAAGAAAAGAAAAAATACGGAATCGATCCGGAACCTTTTTATAAGGATGAGAATGCGCAGGAGGAATCAGCGGGGGCAGATTCCGTGGAGAGTTTTATTACATACTGCGGCATTGAGATCGTTCCGGAAGAAAACGGCTGTTTTACCCGGGTCAAAGTGGAGCCGAAACATCACAATCCATATGGGATCGTTCATGGCGGGCTGCTTTATACAATGGCGGACACAGCGGCAGGATACACGGCGAGAATGCTTACCCCATCGCCGGTTACGCTAAACAGTGAATTTCACTATATGAAAAACACGGCGTCCGGGGTACTGACGGCCAGGACGGAGATTTTAAAAGCAGGACGGCATATTCTGCTTTTGCGGGTCCGTGTGCTGGCAGATGAGGAGCTTTTGCTGGCAGAGGGAACCTTTACTTATTACAGCGACGGGAAAAATCATGATGTGCATAAGGAGGATTAAAAATCAATGGTTTCTTTTGAAAGTGATTATATTGCGGGGGCACACCCTGAAATCTTACGGCGGCTTACAGAAACGAATCTGGAAGCTTTGACCGGTTATGGCGCAGACTTTTACAGCGAAAGGGCAAAAGAAAAAATAAAGAAAGTCTGCGGCTGTCCGGAGGCGGAAGTGGAGTTTTTAGTCGGAGGTACGCAGACCAATTCGGTCGTAATCTCCTCCATGTTAAAAGATTACGAGGGTGTCATTGCCGCCAGGACAGGACATGTCAGCACCCATGAAGCGGGCGCGATTGAGTTTACAGGACATAAAGTGCTGGAGATTCCCCATACGGACGGGAAAATTGCACCGGATACACTGAAAAACTATATAGATGATTTTTATGCCGACGGAAACCATGAACATATGGTATTTCCCGGGATGGTTTATATTTCGTATCCCACAGAATACGGTACTTTATATACCAAAAAAGAGCTGAAGGAGCTGTCTGCTGTCTGCCGTTTTCGGCATATCCCTCTTTTCGTGGACGGTGCGCGCCTTGGATATGGACTTATGAGCCCGGACTGCGACCTGACCCTGCCTGAACTGGCAGAGCTGGCGGACGTATTTTATATCGGAGGAACGAAAGTAGGTGCACTGTGCGGCGAGGCGGTCGTGTTCACAAAACAGAATAAGCCCTGTCATTTCCTGACTTCTGTCAAGCGCCGGGGCGCTCTGCTGGCCAAAGGGCGTCTGCTGGGCATCCAGTTTGACACGCTGTTTTCGGATGACCTGTATTTTGAGATTTCCCGCCATGCCATAAAGATGGCGGAAGCGCTGAAAAAGCTGTTTCATGAACAGGGGATGCATTTTTATCTGGAATCTCCTACGAACCAGCAGTTTATTATCCTGGAAAACGGTCAGATGGAGCGGCTGAAAGAGCGGGTGGCATTTAGTTTCTGGGAAAAATACGATGACAGCCATACAGTTGTCCGGTTTGCCACAAGCTGGTCCACAAGGAAAGAAGATCTGGCCGCGCTGAAAGAAGCGCTGGAAATGCTGTAAAACTTATACATTTCCAATCAAAACCGTCACTGTAAAGCTGTCTTTCGTATAAGAGATATCCAAAGACCCATTATATTTTTCCACCGCCTCTTTTACGTTTAAAAGCCCAAGACCGTGGGAGGAGGGATCTTTTTTATCAGATTGCAGGACGCCCTTTTGTTCTGAAATATCGTTTATTTTGGCGTTTGTAATTTCGTAGGTAAAAAAGCCGTTTTCCGTCACTCTGGCCTTTACGGATATACTTCGGTCACGGGGGTCTGGAATCTTAAGGGAAGCTTCGATTGCGTTGTCCAGGGTGTTGGCGAACAGGCTGCAAAGGCTGATGGCGTCGATGCCGATGAGCCTTTGGAGGTCTATATGGAAAAAGCAGTCGATTTTATGTTCCAGCGCCAGATTATATTTGGCGTTCAGCACCGCGTTGACGACACTGTTTTTACAGAAAACACGGTTTTGAACTGCCATCCGGGCCTCCATTTCCTCCAGATAGCGTTCTGCTTCCGCCTGGTTTCCGCTTTGGAACAGAGAACGGATGGCGGTGAGATGATTGTTCATATCATGCCGGAATCTGCGGATCTGGGTCTGGTTTTGTTCCAGTTCTTCATAATAGCTTTTCTGAAGCATCAGATTCTTCAGTTCCATATTCTGACGGATACTGGCGGTAAAATATTCCGCCAGGAAAAGGCTGCCTAAGTTGGTCGCAAAACAGGCCAGGGCAGCCGGCCACATCTTATAACTTTCCTGAGGTGAAAAATAAATACAGGTAGTGATATTTACCAGGGACGCCAGGCAGATGATGTCTAAAAGAATCCAGCTTTTGTCGTCAAAAAGCCTGTCCATCTGCCGGAGACGCTTCTTAAAAAGCTGACAGACCATATACCAGAAGGCAAGATGCAAAGCGCTGTCGGCAACAGAGCAGAAAAGATCCACAACAGGAGATTTACCCAGCGCAAGCCACAGGTTTCCGAGCATATCCAGAATGAGGAAGTTCTGGCTGATGATCAGCGGATAGAGTATGGCAACGGCAGCCAGTTTCTGCCAGATGCTCCCCCGGAAGGCGGCCAGCATCAAAGCAAGGAACCAGACCAGCTCCAGAGTCACGTTGAAAAGATCGTTGGGAAAAATGATCATATTGGTAAGCGGGATGCAGGAACCGTATAGGATCAGACTCCAGATTTTCCCCGGCCGTTTTTGCGCTGTGCTGCAAAGAACCTGGTAGAATAAAAATCCCTGTACAAAATATAACAGATTACACAGCCAGTCAACAGCCGTTGAAGCAGCAGATAATAAATTCATATATAGACTCCTGTTCTGAATATTGTTTAATGCAGCAAAAGGCGGGCGAAGGCGATCTCCAGCGGTTGTTTACAGGCGCGGCTGACCGGAAAATGAAGGGCGCCGCAGACGCACCGGTCTTTTTCCAGGGCGGTCACATGGTTCAGATTAATCAGATGCCTGTTATGGCAGCGGACGAAATAATCCGGAAGTCCCTCTTCTATTTCATCCAGCTTCCCATAAAAGTCTGTCTTTTTTCCGTCAGTCAGTAGGACCGTAACTTTTCGCCTGTTACTGGAAAAGGCCAGAATTGTTTTCAGGGGAATTTTTAAAGCGCCGGATTTCTGCTCCACGAGAAAGAACTGTTCCCGGCTTTTTCCAAGCTCTTTTAATGCCTGTTCTAATACCCTCTGGATTTTGTATTCCTCATAAGGCTTTAAAATATAATGAAATGCGTGTACTTCATAGCCCTGGAAGACATAGTCCGGATAGGCTGTCACAAAAATGAGAAGCGTATGCGCATCTCGTTCCCTTAAAGCTCTGGCAGTATCCATGCCGCTTAAGTTTTTCATCTCTATATCTAAAAATAACAGATCGGGTGTTTCCGTTTCCAAATGCCCGATGAGCGCTTCCCCGGAATCATACTCAAAGATCCGGTAATCTTCCCCCAACAACTGGAGCTTTCGCTCCAGAGGGATGCGGAGAGCTTTTCGCATGGATGCCTCATCATCACAGATTCCTATATTGAGCATATAATTCCTCCTGGATTCTAGTCTGGCCGTTTATCAGATGTCTATATTCTACAGAAGAATCCCCTTTTTGTAAATGCCGGGCGTGTCTTCCCAAACTTTACAAAAACGCGTCCAAATGTGACGGTTTCTCCTGCTGCATTTTCGGTACTGCTTCGATAAAATAGTGTTATCATTTGATTGAAACAGGAGGCATCAGACTATGCTTAAAGTAAGACATCTGTCAAAAAACTATGTGTCGGGAACACAGATCATCCGGGTATTAAAGGATGTATCCTTAGAGGTGAAGAAAGGGGAATTTGTGGCTGTCATGGGACCGTCCGGTTCAGGCAAGACGACGCTTCTGAACTGTATTTCCTGTTTTATTCCCCATGAAGAAGGCGAGATTCTGCTGGCGGGTCAGGACTTGTCAGGATTGCAGGAGACAAAGCTTGCGAAAGTCCGCAACCGGCAGATGGGATTTGTTTTTCAGGACTTTATGCTGCTGGACGGACTGACGGTCTTTGAAAATATATGCCTGCCCCAGATCATCGCCCGCCGTCCGGTGGCACAGATGGAAGAAAAGGCAAAAAATATCTGCCGGCTGTTCGGAATCGAGAAGATACTGAATCAGTATCCTGCCGAGATTTCAGGAGGGGAAAAACAGCGCACGGCGGTGGCGCGGGCGCTTATGAACCAGCCCTATGTGATCCTGGCGGATGAACCGACCGGGAATCTGGACAGTAAATCCTGTAAAACAGTCATTGACGCTTTTTTGCAGGCGAAGGAAGAAATGGGAGCGACGATCTTTATGGTTACCCATGACAGTTTCGCGGCTTCTTTTTGCGACAGAGTAATCGTCTTAAAAGACGGGCAGATCTATGGGGAGCTGACAAGAAAGGGTACCCGAAGGGCGTTTATGGACGAACTTTTAGATACAATCCGTACGTTAGGAGGCGACGACCATGACTATGCATAAGATTACTGCGAAACTTCGCAGGCAGAATAAAGACCAGTACAGATTGTTGGGAATCTGTATCTTTTTGTCGGTGCTTCTGGTAGCTTCTTTTGCGCTGATGTTTTTCTCGCCTTCGATTCAGGAATTTCTGCCGCCGGGCGGGGATACGAGAAAGCTCATGTGGCTGATGCTGGGTGTGGTGGCGATTGGATGCCTTCTTTTTACTTTGTATGGCAGCGGCCTGTTCTTCCGGGGAAAAAGCAGAGAATTTGGAGTGATGCTGGCTTTGGGCGCGCAGAAAAAAGAGCTTGCCCGCCAGTTGGCGGCAGAGCTGGCGGCGGTGGTGGGAAAATATATACTGGCTGGCATGCTGCTGGCGGCGCCGGTATCTTTTCTGATCTGGAAGCTGTTCAGGGTAATGGTGATCGATACAAAGCAGATGCGGTACAGCATCGGTATGACAGGCATACTGGCAGGCCTTTTATTTGCATCGGCGCTTTGTTTGTGCATCCTTATTTTGGGGATTCGTTTTATACGCAGGGCCAATATTATGGATATTTTAAATGCGGCCAGAAAGACGGAAATGGTGCAGGAGATCAGGCCGTGGACCGGTAAGCTTGGTGCTTTCCTGGTTATCATGGGTCTGTTTCTTGCCATGGCTGTTCCGCAGATTAGCGCCCGTCTGTTTAAGCAGGGAATGCCCGGGATCTGGAATGTGACGTATCTGCTCTGCGTGGCAGGCCTGTATCTACTGATGTTAAGTTCTGTGGCGCGTGCCAGAAAGGGAAAACATCCGGAGAAATATTATAAAAACATTATTTCCACGAATCTGATGCGCTTCACCGCCCGGCAGACCACCCGGAATATGTGTGTGATTGCGCTGCTGGTATTCGTGGTGGTGGTGTCTGCTTTCTGGGGTGTGATGTATTATTACAGCGCCACAGAAGGAGGACGTGAGGCGCCCTATGATTACTCTATGCATTATCCGGCGAAAGAGCGGCAGATCAGCCGGGAGGAAACCATGCGTCTGGCAGAAGCGCATGGCGTGAATATTACATCCTATGAAGAACTGGAATCTTTGCAGCTTTTGATCCGATATACCGGGCGGGACATGGATGACAACAGGCGGTATTTTGATGTGGAATATGAAAAACCGGCCTCTTTTATTTCAGCCTCTGATTTTGCCCGGATTTCAGGACATCCGGTCCTGTTGGCGGAAGGAGAATACAAGACAGTCACTACGACCGGTTATTCGGAGACGATCTGGGTGAGCGCGGACTGCTTAAATGCCATCGAGCATCCTCTCACGAAAGAAAGCATATCGCCTGTGTTTGGGGGGACAGTGGAGTTTGACAACCTGGCCATTGGCAGTGACCCTTTCGCTTTTGTGCTGTCGGATGAGGATTATCAGAGATTTTCTGATGGGCTGACAGAAGAACAAAAAGAGAAACATGTGTTTTTTAATGTGGAGCATGTGATGGAAACTTATGATTTTGCGGATGAATGGAAGAAAGCGTACGTGAACAGGGCAACGGATCTTTCCGACCAGTATGAGCCTTTTTCCAAAGTTCTTATGCAGGCAGGCGCCATGGAGCTGGTGGCGGTATTTGTACTTTTGAGTCTTTATATCGCTGTGATCTCTCTGGCTGCGGCGGGCATTATGAGTTATGTAAGAAGCGTTACCATCGCCATGGATAACCGGCAGCTTTTTGAAGACCTAAAAAAGCTGGGAGCAGATAACGCCTATGAAGAGAGCGTGATGAAAGTGCAGCTTCGGAAGATATTTGTATATCCGGTGGCGGCAGGATGTATGGTGACAGGCATCTTTTCACTGTTTTTAACCTGGTTTAATGATATGAATCTGCAAATTTTTGAAGTAAAGATGCTTCTGATGGAACTTTTTCTGATGGCGCTGATCGCCGGGATTCTGTATGGCGTATATCGACTGGCGTACAGGCGGACGAAGCAGATTGTGGGAATTGCTCCGCGGACTATGTAAAAATGGTCCGCGGTGTCAGGTATCGGATAAAGATTTGATGGGAATACTGCCATTAACACAGGGAGATGAAAAGAACTTTATGGATATCTTTGATTTGCTGACAATGGTTGGGGGACTGAGCCTGTTTTTATTTGGCATGAATCTGATGGGACAGGCCTTAGAGCGCCGGGCCGGAGGAAAACTAAGGTCGCTTCTTGGCAGGCTTACGACAAACAGGGCCGTAGGCCTTCTGACAGGACTTGGTATAACGGCGGTTATTCAGAGTTCCTCAGCCACGACTGTCATGGTGGTGGGTTTTGTAAACTCCGGCCTTATGACCCTGCGGCAGGCGGTCAATGTGATCATGGGCGCGAATATCGGAACCACGGTCACGGCATGGATTTTAAGCCTGGCCGGAATTGACAGCGGGAATCTGTTTATAAAGCTTTTAAAGCCGTCTTCTTTTACTCCGGTTCTGGCGTCTGCGGGTATTATTTTTTATATGTTTTTAAAAGGCGACAGGAAAAAAGACACGGGAATGATCCTTCTGGGATTTGCGACGCTGATGTCCGGCATGGAGACTATGGCGGATTCCGTATCGGGCCTTTCCGGGATTCCCGGGTTTCAAAACCTTTTTATTCTGTTTAAAAACCCCGTTGCCGGTGTGCTGGCGGGGACTTTTCTTACGGCAGTCATTCAGTCCAGTTCCGCTTCCGTAGGTATCCTGCAGGCGCTGGCCGTTACGGGACAGGTGTCTTACGGGGCGGCAATTCCGATCATCATGGGGCAGAACATCGGCACCTGTGTGACGGCGCTCCTGTCTTCTGTGGGAACCAATCAGAACGCGAAGCGGGCCGCGCTGGTGCATTTATCTTTTAACCTGATCGGTACAATTGTCTGGCTTACCGTGTTCTGCCTGGCCGACGTAAGCTTTCATCCGGTCTTTTTGGACGAACCGGCTTCTTTGCCTGGGATCGCCGCAGCGCATTCGGTCTTTAACTTTCTTTGTACGATCCTGATGCTGCCGTTATCCGGCTTTCTGGAAAAGCTGGTGGTGCGTCTGGTCCCGGACGGAAAGGAGCCGGATACGCAGTCGGAGCTGGATGACCGTTTCTTGAATACGCCGTCGGTCGCCCTGGAACGGTGTCGGGAAGTGGCGGAAGATATGGCAAAGACGGCAGTCGGGGCATTGAAGGAGAGTATGATTGTTCTGCGTGACCCTTCTGCGAGTCTGGCTTCATCGATCCGTAAAAAGGAGGATAAGACAGACCATTATGAAGATATCCTGGGCACTTATCTGGTGAAGTTAAGCGCAAGACAGATCGGTGAATCGGACAGCCTGGAGGCCGCGAAGCTTCTGAAACTGATCGGGGATTTTGAAAGAATTGCCGATCATGCGGTCAATCTGCTGGAATCCGCCGAAGAACTTCGGGAAAAAGACCTTAGGATTACGGCCGCCGCCGTGTCCGAACTGGAAGTGCTCTCCCGGGCGGTGGATGAGATCCTGGATCTGTCCCTGACCGCTTTTTTACAGGATGATGTGGAATCGGCTTTTATGGTGGAACCATTGGAACAGGTGATTGACCAGCTAAAAGAACAGATGCGCACCCGCCATATTCTCCGTTTACAGCAGGGCGCCTGTTCGATTGATTCAGGCTTTGTATGGTCGGATCTGCTAACCGATCTGGAACGCACCTCGGATCACTGTTCCAATATCGCCGGGTGTGTCATGGATATGGCCCGGTGCAGTATGGAACTCCACCAGTCGGTGCGCGAATTCAGGGATGACAGTGAAAAGTTCCGCAGGCTTTATAAAGTATATGCACAGAAATATGTCCTGCTTGTATGAACGGGCGCAATATGTTAAAATCCAGGCAGAAACAAATTTTTTATGCAGGTAAGAAAAAGAGGCGTATGTCTATGAATGCTACTGTTCGGGTGATAAATACAGACAGGAAAACAGTCGGATATGTGATCGGCGGAAGTTTTGTAACCACAGAGGAAGCAAGGGCAAACAGCGCTGTGATTGAGAATCTGAGTCTGGATGATAGCGGACAGATTCAGACAACTGATCCCTTTCTGCCCGAATTGACATTACACCAGGTATACCGGCATATATATGAAAAATTTGCCGAAAAGTATAATCTTAACAGAGAAATACAGGATCAGTTTGAGGCGTGGAAAAAGTATAAAAGCGATTATGTCCTGTATCTGTCCGGGGCCCGGCAGACGGGAAAGACTACGGAAATTAAAAAATTTATATATAAAAACTATGAGAATATCCTGTATATTGATCTGTCCATAGACAAACTGCGGATCAGTCTGGAACAATGTATGCAGGATACGCGGCACACGGCATTTGCGTTTGCCAATTTTTGCGTGCAGAACAGGATGACGGAATTTACTGACTCTGTTGACACGGTGATCGTTCTGGATGAAATACAGGAGAGCATTGCTGTTTATAATCTGATACGCCAAATGAAAACGGATTTAAAGTGCCATGTGATTGTCACCGGCAGTTATCTGGGCAAGACGGTCAACTCACAGTATTTTAAACCGGCGGGCGATGTGTGGAATCTGGAAATGCTGCCGCTGTCTTTTACAGAGTTTTGTGATGCGTTCGGATGTAAAGAGTTGTTGCTGACGGTTGATTTGTCAGGTAAAAGCAGCGAAGAAACGTATAGAAAATTATATAAGCTTTATCAAATATATATTCAGATCGGAGGGTATCCGGCGGTGGTGAATGAGTACAAAAAAAGCAACAGCATCCCAAATTGTCTGGAAGTTCTTGAAAAACTGATACAGACATTTACGGATGAATCCGCCTCCTACTTTTCCGATGACAAATGCAGAATTATTTTTGAAAATGTATATAAAGCGGCTTTTCATATGATGGCGTATGAGAAAAAAGGAACTTCGGCCAAAGATATACAGAAAGTCGCGGATTTTGTGAAAAATTCTACGAAAGAGAACGTAAGCAGAAATGAAGTCAACCGCGCGGTCGCCTGGCTGAAATATTCAAAAATCATAAGCGGGTGTGATCTGTATAATCAGGGGAGGATATCGGAGCTTTTAAGTGAGCGCAGGTTTTATTTCATGGACTGCGGAATTGCCAGCTGCATATCCAGGATGACCCCCGTTGATAACGAAACAGTCAGAGGAATCCTGACAGAAAATTTTGCGTATACGGAATTATACAGGTTGTACCAGTCGGACCGGGTGAAAGGGGATAAACCCTGCTGTTCTGTATATAATGAATATGAACTGGACTTTATGATCGTAGATAAAGATGATAAAAAGTATGGGATAGAAATCAAGTCAACAGATGCAGACAAGCCGGTATCCTTAATGGTGTATCTGGATCAACATATAATAGAAGAAGGATATCTGGCAGGTAAGACCCGGGGCGGAATCAGGAAAGATATATATTCCATACCAATCTATACGGTCGGATGCAGATTTCCGTATCGCTGAGTTTGCAATAACGGTATTTTTTTGATATAGTAGGTTTATGAAGTTTATGGAAAACAGGCAGGAGGGAAGTATACTTCGGGTCTTTGCCATGCGTGTGGCCGGTCTGGAGCTTTCGGAAGACAAATGGTTGCCGTATCTGTCCAAAGAGCGATGGGAGAGAAGCAAAAAACGCGCCGGAGAACAGGAGCGCAGACGGTATCTGGGGGCGGAGATTCTTCTGAACCGCAGCCTGGAGATTCTTCAGGATGATATTGTATTGCCGGTCTCCTATATAAGGAATCAATACGGAAAGCCGTATCTGCTGCCGCCGAATGATCACTGGTATGTGAACTGGTCTCATTCGGGAGAATATGTCCTCTGTGCAGTGGCAGATCGGGAGGTGGGCGTCGACTTGCAGTATATGCGGCCGGGTGTGAAAGAGTCCGTGGTAAACAGGGTGTTGCAGCCAAAAGAAATGGAAGTATACAAAAAGATCCCGCCTGCAAAGCATCAGGAATGTTTCTATCAGTACTGGGTTATAAAAGAAAGCTATTTGAAAGCGATAGGGACAGGGTTTCACATCGCTCTTTCACAATTCTACATTGATATGACAGGGCAATATCCCAGGATCAGGTCTGGGGAGGATAAAAGGTACTACGACTGCCGCCTTCTGGCATTTAAAGATGCAGATTATGTAGCCGCCATCTGTTGTGCTGGAGAAATCACAGAAGTGAGGATTGAATATTTACCGTTGCCGGAAGTGACGGAGCAGAACTAACAAAGCAAGAACTAACAAAGCAGTGAAGCCCTTACAACAGGCAGAGTAGATGCTGTTGTAAAGGTGAAGCGGAACTTTTAATTAAGAGGTGAGTTTATGAAGGAACTGGATACATTAAAAAAATGGGTCAATGAAAGCGACAATATCGTCTTTTTCGGCGGAGCCGGCGTTTCCACTGAGAGCGGAATCCCTGATTTTCGCAGTGTGGACGGGTTATATCATCAGCAGTATGATTATCCCCCGGAGACCATCCTAAGCCATACGTTCTACAGGCAGAAGACAGAAGAGTTTTATCGTTTTTACCGGGCAAAAATGCTGGCTTTGGACGCCAAACCCAACAAAGCCCATGAAAAACTGGCGCAGTGGGAATCGGAAGGCAAATTAAAAGCAGTCATTACCCAGAACATAGACGGTCTGCACCAGGCGGCAGGCAGCAAAAAAGTATTCGAACTGCACGGCTCCGTACACCGCAATTACTGCGAGAAATGCGGCGCGTTCTACGACGCTTCGTACATACTGCATTCTTCCGGTGTACCTGCCTGTGAAAAATGCGGCGGAAAGATCAAGCCGGATGTGGTCCTGTATGAAGAAGGGCTGGATACAAAGACCATGCAGGGCGCCATGGAAGCCATCCATAATGCAGATATCCTGATCATCGGCGGCACGTCCCTTACCGTCTATCCGGCAGCGGGGCTGATCGACTATTACCGTGGACACAAACTGGTCCTGATCAATAAATCCGTCACTCCCATGGATTCCCGGGCCGACCTTCTGATTCAGGGAAGCATCGGGGAAATATTCGGACAACTGTAAATCCTTCTTTCCTGGGAAGCGAGGCATATATGGAATATCAGGTCGGAGATATTGTAAAATTAAAGAAACCCCACCCCTGTGGAAGTCAGGAGTGGGAGATCCTGCGGGTCGGGGCCGATTTTCGCTTAAAATGCGAGGGCTGCGGCCATCAGGTCATGGTATCCAGGAAACTGGTGGAGAAAAACACCCGGGGATTGCGCAAAAAAGCTTGAAATCACCAGGAATTTGTGTTATAGTTTTAAATCGTGATATATTATAGCTCTGATCACAGAGCATTCCTTGTACATGGCGTAAGCCGTGTGCCAGAGACCAAAAGGAGGTAAAAACGCATGAACAAATATGAATTAGCACTGATTGTGAATGCAAAAATCGAAGATGACGAAAGAGCAGCGGTCGTTGAGAGGGCGAAAGAGATCATCACCCGCTTTGGCGGCACTGTGACAGAAGTGGAAGACGGCGGCAAGAAGAGACTTGCTTACGAGATCCAGAAGATGAGAGAAGGATTCTACTACTTCATTCAGTTCGATGCTGCACCGGAGTGCCCGGGAGAAGTAGAGAAGCGTGTACGTATTCTGGACAATGTCATCCGCTATCTGTGTGTTCGTAAAGACGCATAAAGACAGTATATAAGAGGTGATTGTTAATGAATAAAGTAATTTTAATGGGACGTTTGACCAGAGATCCTGATATCCGTTATTCCAGCGGCGAATCTGCTACGGCTGTGGCAAGGTTTACCCTGGCGGTGGACCGCCGGTTCGGCGCCCGCGACGGAGGAGAACAGACGGCGGATTTTATTGGCTGTGTGGCCTTCGGGAAAAGCGCGGAGTTTGCGGAGAGATATTTACGTCAGGGAATTAAGGTAGTACTGACAGGCCGGATTAAGACCGGAAGCTATACCAATCGTGACGGACAGAAAGTTTATACCACGGACGTGGTGGCAGAGGATATAGAATTTGCAGAGAGCAAAGCGACTTCGGATGCTAACCGCATGGCGGGAGGATACCAGCCTGCCCAGGCGCCTCAGCCGGCTTCGGTGCCTGATCCCATGGGAGCGGCCGGAGATGGCTTTATGAACATTCCGGACGGGATTGACGAAGAATTACCTTTCAGTTGACAATCGGATCAGATAAGAGAATGTGAGAAGGAGGAACCATCATGGCTTACGTTAAAAATGAAAAAGGCGACGCTCCGAAGATGAGAAGGGGCGGACGCAGAAGAAAAAAAGTATGTGTATTCTGCGGCAAAGAAAATAATGAGATTGATTACAAAGATGTAAATAAATTAAAAAGATATGTTTCCGAGAGAGGCAAGATCCTTCCGAGAAGGATCACCGGAAACTGTGCAAAGCACCAGAGAGCCCTCACGGTTGCCATCAAAAGGGCAAGACATGTGGCTCTTATGCCGTACACAGCAGAATAGGAACAACTTTTGGGCATCGCTTTGCGGTGCCTTTTTTTACTTGTTCCCTTTATGCATTATATGCTATAATATCCCCAGAGGATTATAACGATGAAAAAAAATGTGAAACTGAAAGGACAGCTCCGCCTGTATGTACGATGGCCGTTATATCTGACCGTGCTTTTGGCGGCCATGAATGTATGGATTTACCTGCTGGACCAGAGCGCCGGTATGGTGATGGCGGTGTTTGTGGTGGTCTATGCCCTGATCGGGGGAATTCTGTATATCAGCAACAAACCGGTGATCTATACAGAGCTGGTCTCTTTTGCGACCCATTACGGGACAATCCAGAAAAATCTTTTAAAAGAACTGGCGCTTCCCTACGCGCTTTTGGACGAGGATGGGAAGATTATATGGATGAACCGGCAGTTTATGAATATCACAGGCAAAGGTCCCGAGTACAGCCGCGCAGTCACGACGGTCTTTCCCGAGCTGAATAAAGAAGTATTTCCTACGGAGGAAGAACCTCATATGTTTGTGGAGTTTTCCTTTAAGGAGGCAGATTACCGGGCGGATATGAAGCGAATCGGCATGGACGACGATACGGAGGCACTGCATCTGCTGGGAGATATGCGTTTTACGGGAAGTCTGGTCGCTTTATATCTGTTTGACGTGACGGAGATCAACCATTATATCCGGGAGAACCAGGAGCAGCGCATGGCGGCGGGACTGGTGTATATCGACAATTACGACGAGATTATGGAAAATGTAGAAGAAATACATTCTTCCCTTCTGGTGGCTCTGATCGAGCGTAAAATCAACAAATACTTTAACGGTTACGACGGGATCGTCAGAAAACTTGAGAAGGACCGCTTCTTTGTGGTCATGAAAGAGAAAGCGCTTGCTCAGATCAGAGACAGCAAATTTGACCTTCTGCAGGATATAAAGACAGTCAATATCGGGAATGAGATGGCCATCACTTTAAGTATCAGCATCGGCTCCGGGGGCGCCACTTATATGGACTGTATGGAATATGCCCGAAGTGCCATGGATCTGGCGCTGGCCAGGGGCGGCGACCAGGCCGTGGTGAAGGCAAAAGACCAGATCACTTATTATGGCGGTAAAACACAGCAGGTGGAGAAAAACACGAGAGTCAAAGCCCGCGTGAAGGCACAGGCATTCCGGGAGATTGTGGAAGCGAAGGATAAAGTGGTAGTTATGGGCCACCGTCTGACAGACGCGGATTCCTTTGGCGCTATGGTGGGTATCTACAGAGCCGCGAAAACGCTGAATAAAAAAGCTTATATGGTAATTAATGACGTGACTACTTCCGTGCGTCCTATGCTGGATACATTTAATGAAGCAAACAGCGGAGAATCGGGAGTCGTCATAGGCAGCGGGCAGGCACGGGAGATTGTGGATAAAAATACCGTGGTAGTGGTGGTGGACACCAACCGCCCCAGCTATACGGAGTGTGAAGACATTTTAAGCATGACACCCACGGTCGTGGTATTTGATCATCACAGAAGGGGCAATGAAGCCATCAGCCCGGCAGTGTTGTCTTATATAGAACCCAGCGCGTCCTCGGCCTGTGAGATGGTTTCCGAGATTTTGCAGTATTTTGCGGATAATGTGCGTCTGAAAGGCGGAGAGGCAGACTGTATCTATGCAGGAATCATTATTGATACGGATAATTTTGTCAGCAAAGCGGGCGTACGTACCTTTGAGGCAGCTGCGTTCCTGCGGCGGTGCGGCGCAGATGTGACTAGGGTGCGCAAGATGTTCCGCAACGATATGGCAGAGTATAAAGCGAGGGCGGAGACGGTACGCCATGCGGAAGTATATAAAGGTTTTGCGCTGTCGGTCTGTCCGGGGAAAGGACTGGCAAGTCCTACGATTGTGGGCGCTCAGGCGGCCAACGAACTGTTGAATATTATCGGAGTACGCGCTTCTGTTGTCCTGACAGAATATAATGGCAGAATTTATGTGAGCGCCCGCTCGATTGATGAGGTAAACGTACAGATCATTATGGAGAGAATGGGCGGAGGCGGCCATCTGAACGTGGCCGGCGCGCAGCTGGACTGTTCTGTGGAGGAGGCTATGGAGCAGGTGCGTAAAACGCTGGATCAGATGTTGGAGGAAGGAGAACTGTAATGAAAGTAATTTTATTGGAAGATGTAAAATCTCTTGGAAAAAAGGGAGAAATTGTAGATGTAAGCGACGGGTATGCAAGGAATTATATTTTCGCGAAAAAACTGGGGCTGGAAGCAACCGCTAAAAACCTGAACGATTTGAAGCTTAAAAAGGCCCATGAGGATAAACTGGCGCAGCAGAGACTGGAAGAGGCAAAAGCATTTGCATCTGACCTGGAAAAAGTGCAGGTGGTTTTAAAGATCAAAGCAGGGGAAGGCGGTAAGCTTTTTGGATCAATTTCATCCAAAGAGATTGCCCAGGCGGCAAAGGATCAGCTGAATCTGGAAATTGATAAGAAAAAGATGGTTCTGCCGACCCCGATCAAGGCGGTAGGGACGACAATGGTTCCTGTAAAACTGCATCCCCAGGTGACAGGAGAGCTGAAGGTGATTGTAGAGGAAGCATAAGCGGAGAGGAGCTCACAAGATGGAGGAAGCGCTTATAAAACGCGTCATGCCTCATGATGAAGAAGCGGAAGGTTCCGTGATCGGCGCCATGCTTCTGGACAATGAAAAAATCCTGGCTGTTTCGGAGATTATTACAGGAGAGGATTTTTATCAGAAGCAAAGGGGTGTCGTCTATGACACGATGGTGGAGCTGTATAATGAAGGCAAGCCGGTGGAGCCGACCATCCTTCATACGCGCCTCAAAGAAAAAGGCCTTCCCGAGGAAGTCTGCAGTGTGGGAGAGATCCTTCACTGGATGAATCAGCCCGTGACTTCTGCCAATATAAAACATTATGCGAAGATCGTGGCGGAACGGGCGGTTGCAAGGCGTCTGATCCGTCTGAATGAGGAAATTGCCAATGCCTGCTATGCCTGCTCCCGGAAAGTAGACGACGTGCTGGAGGAAGCGGAAAAGAGGATATTTGATCTGGTCAGAAAAGGCAGCGAGAACGAATTTGTTCCGATTCGTAAAGTCGTGGTGGACGCGATGAAAAAGATTGACGCGGCATCCAGAACCCGAGGCCGTGTAACCGGGCTGGAGACCGGTTTTATGGATCTGGATTACAAGACGTCAGGGCTGCAGCCCTCAGATCTGGTACTGATCGCCGCCAGGCCGTCTATGGGAAAGACGGCGTTTGTGCTGAATATGGCACAGCATATGGCTTTTAAAAAAGATCTTCCGGTAGCGATCTTCAGCCTGGAGATGTCAAAAGATCAGCTTGTAAACCGTATGCTTTCTCTGGAATCCCATGTGGACGCCCAGAAGATCCGCACGGGCCGTCTGACGGACGAGGACTGGATGAATCTGGTGGAGGGTTCCGCCAACATCGCCAATTCCAGGCTGGTAATCGACGATACGCCGGGGATTACGCTGCCGACGCTTCGCTCCAAATGCCGGAAGCTGAAACTGGAATATGGGATACAGATTGTGATTATAGATTATCTGCAGCTGATGAGCGGGGATACGAAGAGCAACTCCGCGTCCAGGCAGCAGGAAATATCAGATATATCCAGGGGGTTAAAGGCGCTTGCCAGAGAGCTGAATGTGCCGGTGGTTGCGCTTTCGCAGTTAAGCCGTGCGGTAGAACAAAGACCCGATCACCGTCCCATGCTTTCGGACCTGCGTGAATCAGGCGCCATCGAGCAGGATGCGGACGTGGTCATGTTCCTGTACCGGGAAGGGTATTATAACCGTGATCTGTCAGAGGCGGAGCAGAGAGTGGCGGAAGTGATCATCGCCAAGCAGAGAAACGGCCCGATCGGGACCGTAAATCTTCTGTGGATGCCGGAACTTACCAAGTTTACTGATATAGATCGGTCATTATCTTAGAATATTACGCTTGCATATTCAGGCGTTTTATATTAAAATAGACCCAGAAGCTGAACGGGGTTTCAAAAATATGTAAGGAGGATAAGTACCATGGCATATGTTATTTCTGATGACTGCGTAGCATGCGGCACCTGTGCAGAAGTTTGTCCGGCAGACGCTATTTCCGAAGGCGATGGCAAATACGTAATCGATGCAGATGCATGTCTGGAGTGTGGCACCTGTGAGGGCGAATGTCCGAACGACGCGATCTCCGCTGAGTAATCTGAAATAATCAGTACAAACAAAAAGGCATAGTCCTAAAGGACTATGTCTTTTTTTGGTTTTTCGCCAAAAAACCAGGGTTTTTTGGCAGGTTCTTTTACTTCTTTGATTTCTTTTATCTTTGATTCTTTTACTTTGATCTTTTTAATCCGGGGCTCTTTTTTCTTTTTCTCTGCTTTTCGTCCAAGCGCGAGTACTCTTCTTTGCTTCTGCGAGGAGCGGATCAGCTCGTCCAGCTTTTTGTAATGGGTTTCTTCCCGCTCTTCCTGGAGACGGAACAGATAGTCCATCTCTTTGACAACCTGTGAGGAGACCTGATGACTTAACTCTTTACCCATCTCCTGCTGGCTCTCCCGGATGGCCTGCGAGACGACCTTGCCCAGGATTACCTGAAACTGTTCCATCTTGTCGCCGACCGGTGGTTCCGGTTCGCGTACAATGGCCGGTGGTATATTGCCCTGTTCCATCTCGGTTAAAAGTGCCTTGATTGCTTTGAGCTGAAAGCCCTGCTCCTTCAGATCTTTAATGTGATGAAACATCTGGATGTTATCTTCCGTATAGCAGCGATGACCCATTTCGTTGCGCATGATAGGCAGTTCCAGTTCATCTTCCCAGTATCTTAAGACATGGGATTCCACATCCACCATTTTGGCAACGTCGGAGATCATGTAGCGCTTTGAATCCATATACATCCCTCCACCTTTATGAAATTGTGTTAATACATACTTAGTATACCATACTCCCTTGATTTTGCAAGTAAATAGGCTTATAATATGTGTATTATTAAACGTCGCAAAAATCGCGCGGTTTAAAATACGATAGGAGGGTACCTGAAATGGAGAAAATTTCCAAAGATATGATCATTGCGGATCTGGTGAAGTTAGATCCGAATATCATTCCGATCCTTATGCGGGAAGGCATGCACTGTATTGGCTGTCCGTCCGCGCAGGCAGAGAGTCTCGAAGAGGCGGCAGTGGTTCACGGGATGGATCCGGACGTACTGGTTGCAAGACTGAATACTTTTCTTGGAGCATAGCAAAAAGGCTGTTTCATAATAGATCCTATTATGAAGCAGCCTTTTGTCCTGACGGATCAGTCTCAGATCTCGACCAGTTGCTGCAGGGCCCGATCTTTCAGCAATAAAGAAAAATGTTCCTGCATATAAGCTTCGTTGGAAGCCGTATATTTGCTGCTGGCGCCATACTCGGACAGAATATTGCATACTTTGTTGAACTCTTCCGGCGTGTGGTCCGATTTTGTGATGACCAGATGATACTGGTCGTTATCCGGGTTCTTATACAGCCGGTTCTCCCCATGATAGATGTCTTTCAGAATATGGGAGGCTTCCACGATGGAATCCAGGCGCCAGAACAGATAGAGTTTTCTCATATCCAGTTCGCTGGCCAGTGTGGCAGCCTGCTGCTCTCTTGTCTCCTTGGGCGTATTCTTAAGCCGGTGTTCCAGAAGCTTCTGGAACAGGTCCAGCACTTCGTCAGCGCCGTCAGGGAGAAATTCTTTTACAGAATCTTCAGGAGACTCTGATGTGCTTTGGGAGAACCTTGAAAATCTGGTATCAAGTTCCTCCGGGTCTGACACTTTCGTTATATCTAGAATAATGCACTCATTGGGCATTGGAATAGCTTCAATCATCAATGGAATGTTGTCAGCCTCGAAACCAAACTGGTGGGAGGCCTGTTCCATCATGTCCCTGAACAGGGAACGTGCCTTTTCCGAACCGTAGGCAATCTCGCTGAGCTTGATATGACGGACTTCCAGATCGTCGCGTGTCAGAATACAACGTATTTTGTTTTCATTGATTTTTTCTAATCTCATGCGATCACAACCTGTAATTTTATAGTCCCTTATAGTATAAACAAAAAAGAGAGATATGTAAAGTCCGGCATGGTGTGAATTGAAGGAAAAATTACTGAAATTTTTGTAAAATATTCTTGAAAAATCACGAACAAAGTATATAATAAGATTGTAAGTCTGTGTTTCTGATTCTTTTCACATGTTCTGTGGAAAAAAATCCGATTGTTTTTCAAATGAAAAAGGAGGGATGAGAAGGCGTGCGGTGTGCGCAAAAATATAATATATCACGTTATTTTCTTTTGGGAAACTGCGCATACTGCTTATAGACGTCAAAGCTGTCAGGGTACAGAATAAAAATGATATTGGAAGAAAAGTCTTTTTATGTCCTGGATTAGTGGTGGTGGGAACGGCAGCTTTGTGGTATACTCATACCAGAGTGATTGAAACAGACGAGGGATAAAGTGGTCAGGAGGACTTTCATGATAAGAGACGACAGTCAGGAGAGAGAAGAACAGGAAGGTAAAGAGCAGCAGGAAAGAAGGGAGCAGGAGAGAAGAAAACGGAGAAGGCGGCCCAGAAGACGCAGAAGAAGAAGGAATCCCCGGGCAATTCCGGTACTGATCGCCCTGGTACTGGTACTGATCGTAGGCGGCAGTATGGCCATACGGATGCTGTATGAAAGGTATGCTCCATCCAAAGAACTGGCAGACACGGGCGAGTATTTTAACCTGTCCGGCGCGCAGGATATGGCGGTCCTTTTCGATGACGAGCTTTTAGAGGATAAGGCCATGTTTATGGACGGGAAAGTGTACCTGCATGTGGATACCGTATATGACAAACTGAATTCCAGGTTTTACTGGGATGAGGCGGAGAATACGTATCTGTATGCCCTTCCCACAGAACTGGTCAGCGTAGGAGTGGGGAGCAGTGAATACAGCATAGCCAAAACAAAACACAGCGAAGGGTATGTGATCTTGAGGACTGACGGAAACGAGGCCTATGTGGCACTTGATTATATAAAGAAATATACTTGTTTTACCTACGAATACTGGGAAGACCCCAACCGGGTGCAGATTTTTACAGAATTTGGCGATAAAGATGTGGTTACGGCCCAGAAAAAAGCGCCCGTTCGCTTCCAGGCAGGGATTAAAAGTCCGATCCTGACGACGGTAGACAAGGGTAGTACCATGTATGTGCTGGAGGAACCGACAGACATCGGCAACTGGACGAAAGTACTGACCAAAGACGGTTACATCGGTTATACCCAGAACAAAAAACTGTCTTCCGTATCCCAGGAAAAGCTGGAAGAACCGGAATTTACCGAGCCTGAATACACCAGCATTACCAGGGACCATAAGATTAATCTTGCCTGGCATCAGGTGACGAATCCGGATGCCAACGATCAGGTTTTAAGCCAGATCGCGAACACCAAAGGACTGAATGTCATATCGCCCACCTGGTTTTCTCTGGCGGATACGGACGGGAACATCAGCTCCCTTGCCAGCGCTTCTTATGTAAACTATGTGCATCAGCAGGGACTGGAAGTGTGGGGACTGGTGAGCAACTTTAACAAAGATGTGAGTACCCATGATACGCTTCGCAAAACATCCAGTCGTCAGCGGCTGGTGAATCAGTTGATCGCGGCGGCGATCCAGTATGAGCTGGACGGTATCAACGTGGACATTGAAGCAATTCCCGAGGAGGCCGGAAAGGCATTTATAGAGTTTGTGCGCGAGCTTTCCATTATGTGTCGGATCAACGGCATTGTCCTGTCGGTGGATAATTATGTGCCTACGGCATCCTCCGGTCATTATTTCAGAGGAGAACAGGGCGTATTTGCGGATTATGTGATTATTATGGGGTATGACGAACACTATGCGGGCGGCGATGAAGTCGGCTCTGTGGCTTCCTATGATTTTGTGGAAAAAGGCATTCAGATGACCCTGGAAGAAGTGCCGAAGGAAAAGGTTATCAACGGCATCCCGTTTTATACCCGTTTCTGGCGGACGGATGAAAACGGTGAGATCAGCAGCGAAGCCCTGGGTATGGATAAAGCAGACGAAAAAGCCCGGAATAATGAGGTGGAACCTGTATGGGACGAAACGACTCATCAGTATTATATCGAGCTTGAATACGAAGGCAGTATCTACCGTATGTGGATGGAGGAAGAACGCTCCATTGAAGAGAAAATGACACTGATCAAACAATATGATCTGGCCGGAGTAGCCGCCTGGAAGCTGGGACTGGAGCGTCCTGCCGTCTGGGATGTGATACTGAAATATGTGAATTGATAAAAATTTTGCCGCATATACTTTAGGGAAAGTATATGCGGCGGTTTTTATATTGGAAAAAAAGAAATTAGAACTTCTTATGTCTGTGGTTTTAATTCTGTGCACCTGTATGCTGGCCGGCCAGGGATGGGAAAAAGTTTCCGGCAGCCGGGTGGAAGCAGGGACGGAAAAAAGGAAGGTGGTCATTGATGCCGGGCATGGAGGGACTTTGGTCAGACCGAAAAAATCAGATTGAAAGCCGGGCTGAAACGGTGAGTGGTGAATATATGCGAAGTAGTATCCGTAGAATAAAACAGTCGCTATTGATGGCGGCATATGTTATAATGAGAACAATATTTGCAAAAGATTTTCTGTAAACTGGATATAAGATGGTGACAGGAAAATGGAGGAAAGTGTGGCTGGACAAGATAATATAAGTGTAGAAAGATTAGTAGATGATCTTACACTGTTTGATGATGATCTGATGTCTTTAGTGTTTGACAGAAATAATTCAGCGACGGAATTGCTGTTAAGGATTATACTGAAAAGAGATGATATAGAAGTTATCAGTGTGATTGGCCAGAAAGAACTGGAAAATCCGCTGGTCACGGGACGAAATATCAGATTGGATATACTGGTCAGGGACTGTGCAGGCAGAATTTACAATGTAGAAGTCCAAAGAAGCAGTTCCGGAGCAGATGAAAGACGTGCGAGATTTCATAGCAGTATGGTTGATAGCCGTATGTTGAAGGCCGGACAAGATTTCAGGGAATTGAGAGAGTCTTATATCATATTCATTACAGAAGAAGACTATTTCGGTTGTGGATTGCCAATCTATACAATTCACCGCCATTTTGAAGAGATTGACAGAGCGTTTGAAGACGGGTCACACATAGTGTATGTGAATGGAAGTTATAGAGGTGATGATCCGATTGGCAAGTTGATGCATGATTTTGGCTGTAGAGAATCAAAGGATATTTATTATCCTCAGTTGGCAAATGGGGTAAGACATTTTAAAGAAGAAGGAGGTCGAGCGGTTGTGTGTCAGGCAGTAGAAGAGTATGCAAATAAGGTGGCTATAAAAACAGCTATTGAGACAGGGATTGAGTATAAGATAGAAAAGGACTTAATTTTAGAAAATGTCTGCAAAAAATTTGGTATTGATAGAGCAGAGGCTGAAAAAATCTACGATGCATGTGCAGGATAGTTGCAAATAGTTATACTGACTATATCGAGAGGGATTTAGGCAGTCAGCCACGGATGTGGGGTACTGATACTGGGAGCCTTTGGCTGTGGGGCATTTGGAAACAGTCCCCGGACAGTGGCTACTGCGCCTTATAAGATAGTAGAAAAGTACAGGAGATATAGTTGGCAAATGGGGTAAGGCATTTTAAGAAAGAAGGAGGTCGAGCGATTGTGTGTCAGGCAGTAGAAGAGTATGCAAAGGAATATGCAAAAGAATATGTAAATAAGGTGGCAATAAAAACAGCTATTGAGGCAGGGATTGAGTATAAGATAGAAAAAGACTTAATTTTAGAAAATGTCTGCAAAAAATTTGGTATTGATAGAGCAGAGACTGAAAAAATCTACGATGCATGTACAGGATAGTTGTAAATAGCTGTACTGATTGTATTTGAAAGGGATTCAGGGGTACTGAAAAGGCTTACTCTCTAAACAGGTGTTTGAAAAGTAAGCCTTTTTCTTATGTTTTGTGATTAAGTTGGTGGTATGTTAATGAAACGTGTATCCAGACCTTCCACTGGCAAAATATGGAAACACGTTATATTTCCTGCTAGATTTAAACATATTGTCATCCAGAAGCTTACAAAACTGTGATATAGTATATTTTTCAAAGCGATATACCAGCCCCTGAGCATCGGTATAATTCAACGGACATACAAAGTCATAATCGGTGATAAATACCTCAACAGGCAGCATGATTTTTAAAGTTTCTTTGATTTTTTCATCATCGGGTATTTTCGTTAAACGATTTATACAAAAGCATGCCAGTATATGATAGTTATTTGAATATTTCTCAAATTCTTTAAAGATATGCTGATAAATGTCATTATTTTGTGACAGCAGTTCGCATATCGCTTCCATTTTTTTCTTAGCATCAAATTCAATTCGCTCAAAGGAGGCGCCGCCGTAGGTTGGGATAGTTGTTTCTTCAATCTCATCATATACAGTATTAGTATTGAGTATCACATCTCCGTTAAGTCTGTCTGTTTTGTGAAGGTCAACGATTGCGTTATATTTATAATATGTAAGTTCTTCAATTGTTTTGCTGGCTCTGCAGGAGAAGATGAAATGACTTTTCTTTTGAGATGCAATTACCAGTCTTTTAAGAGGCTTCTGGCATGATGGTG